>SHZL01000129.1 GCA_009692275.1 Lysobacterales bacterium
TTGAACATCTGAATCCAGCTCAGCATCAGGTACAGTCGGGGCTGGAATTTCCTGGGCAACCGGTGACACAGCACCGGCAGCAGACTCCGGCCCGACTGCCCCGCCAACGTGCACTTCCGGCACAGCGCCATCCGCCGGACCCGGTTGAGTACCGGCTGAATCCACTTTCTCCGCGTCCGGGGTGGCCTTTGCTGCAGGAAGTGCCGGCAGTGCCTGCGGCGCGGTTGCGGAGCCTGCGCTTGCGTTTCCCCCGGGACGTGACTCTTCCACCGCATCTGTTACGGGAAAACGACGAGTTTCGAAGGCCAACTCGTCGGGGCGTGGCGGAATTTCCATTTTCTGCGATTGCTCCGAGCCAAGCTCGGGTCTTCCGCTCAGAAGCATGGGCAAAACAATGACAGCCAGTGCAATAATGACACTGGCGCCAACCAGTCTCTGCTTGAGTGCTTTGTCCATTGATTATTGCCGGTCCGTGAGAGGTCGCCGGATTCTAACAGTTACCGTTCAGAAATGCCGCCGCCTGGCCGGCACTCACAAAGGATCCAAATACGAGGATGCTCTCCCCGTCTTTTGTATGTTCCAGAGCGGCTCTCAGGGCCGTTGGCACATCCCGGAATTCTTTCACCCTGTCACGGGAACTCACACTGGCTACTTCCCGCGCAAGCGCTGCACCGCTTCTCCCCCGCTCTCCTTCCAGGCCTGCGCAATACCAGGCCTGCACGCATGAATCCAGCATTTCTGCAACCGCCCTGGCGTCCTTGTCACGCAGCATCCCCAAAACACAGACGCCGGGACGCAGGCCCAGACCCCGCAGGGCCTCTGCAACCGCCTGGGCCGCGTGCGGGTTATGCCCCACGTCCAGCCAGACCTTTTTGCAGGATTCATGCTGCTGCAGGCGACCGGGCAACCGGACCGAGCGCAGGCCGCGCCCCAGTAACTGCTGCTGTTCAAGGCACGCCGGGTACACCGCCACGACTGCAGCCACTGCCGTTGCCATGTTGTTTACCTGGTGTGCACCCTGCAGGACTGGCAGGGGCAACTCCAGAATGGTATCGCCCTGGCGCCAGGTACAGCCCCTGGCGTGAGTCGTAATAGTGAACTCACGTCCCAAACGGTAAACCGGTGAACCCAGTTCACCGGCACGCTGCAGCACACTTTGAGGCGGTTCGGTTTCACCGCAGATCACTGTCCTGCCCGCTCGGATAATGCCGGCTTTTTCAGCGCCGATTGTTTCCCGGTCATGGCCCAGGTAGTCCTGATGATCAAGCCCGATTGGCGAAATTACGGCCAGATCTGCCGACAGGATATTTACTGCGTCCAGGCGTCCACCCAATCCCACTTCAAGCACCGCATAATCCAGTGCGTTTTTCGCCATGACCACAAATGCAGCCAGGGTCCCGAATTCAAAATAACTGAGGCTGATATCACCGCGTGCTGCTTCGATCTGTTCAAATGCGCTTACCAGATCCTGGTCGGATGCCATTGCACCAAGGACTTGCACGCGTTCGTTGTAGTGGAACAAATGTGGGGATGTGTATGCAGCGCAGCGAAACCCCAGTGCGCTCAATGACGAAAAGATGCAGGCGGTGGTCGATCCCTTGCCATTAGTGCCGGCAACGGTGATTACCCGGGCGGCAGGTCGAGGTTCACCCATACGCTGCCACACTGCACTCACCCGGTCCAGCCCCATGTCAATGGTCAGCGGGTGCCTGGTCTCGAGCAAACAAAGCCATTGGCTAAGCGTCAGGGAACTGGGCATGATCCTCTCCGCAGTCGGATTAACGCGGCCCGGTCAGCTTGACCAGCTCTCCGACAACAACTTTAGCTTGAGACCCTCCCGACATCAACGCGAGCAGCGCCGCGACTTCGTCGCGCATTTGCCGGCGATCAACGATCATGTCGATTGCGCCTTTCTGCAACAGGAATTCACTGCGCTGAAACCCTTCCGGCAATTTTTCCCGCACGGTTTGCTCAATGACCCGCGGGCCGGCAAAACCGATGAGGGCACCAGGTTCGGCAATATTGATATCACCCAACATGCCGAGGCTGGCCGAAACTCCACCTGTGGTGGGATGGGTCAGCACCGAGATGTACGGTATTCCAGATTCGGCCATTCGTGCCAGCACAGCGCTGGTCTTGGCCATCTGCATCAGTGAAAAGAGCCCTTCCTGCATACGTGCACCACCGGTTGCGGAGAAACACACGAGCGGAGCTCTCAGGCGCAGGCTTTCCTGACCCGCGCGGGCAAACTTTTCGCCCACCACCGAACCCATGGAGCCGCCCATGAAACGGAATTCAAATGCGCATGCGATGACCGGACTACCCTTCAGTTTCCCGACCATCGCGATGAGAGCATCCTTCTCGCCGGTACTTTTCTGGCTGGCAATAATCCGGTCGCGATACTTCTTGGTGTCGCGGAACTTGAGCATATCTACCGCTTCAAGGTTGGCGGCAAGTTCGCGTGGATCTTCCGGATCGAGGAATTGTTGCAAGCGCAGCCGGGCCGTCACCGGCATATGTTTACCGCACTTGGGGCAAACTTGCAGATTACGCTCAAGTTCAGGGCGATACAGTACAGCAGTGCAATCATTGCACTTGGTCCACAGACCCTCAGGCACCGTACGCTTGTTACCACCCTCGGTACGAATCCTGGAAGGCATCAATTTTTGAAACCAACTCATTCGTTCATCCTTCCCGAACTGTCGAATACAGTTTCAGACCCGGCCATTGTCCATGGCCTTGCGCACGGGCGCAAGAAAGACGCGGGCCCGCTGCTCTGCATCCGTGCTGGAAGTGGAAGCCGCCAGCGCTTGCACGAGTGCACTGCCAATGACCACGGCGTCAGCGAATTTCGCGACGGCAGCAGCCGCTTCCGCATCCTTGATGCCAAAACCCACTGCCACGGGCAAGGCGGAGTGCTTGCGTATTTCTTCCAATGGCGCCGCTATGCCAGCCTGGTCCAGCCTGCTTGCCCCGGTGATGCCCTTGAAGGATACATAGTAGAGATAGCCTTGGGCATTCCGGGCAATGATATCCATGCGCTGTGGCGTGGTCGTGGGCGCGAGCAGGCAGATCGGGTAGATGCCCTTGCCCTGCAGCTCAGGGGATAGCTCCAGCATTTCCTCGGGGGGGCAATCGACCAGCAGGACGCCATCGACGCCCGCTTCTGCAGCATCGCGCGCAAATGCCGCGTGCCCGTAACGTTCAAGCGGGTTCATGTAGCCCATCAGCACCACCGGGGTATCCGCATCCCGTTGGCGGAATTCACGCACGGTATCCAGCACCCTATGGAGCGATGCACCACGTGCAATCGCTCGTTCACTGGCCTCCTGAATCACGGGCCCGTCGGCCATGGGGTCCGAAAAAGGCACGCCCAATTCCACAATGTTCGCCCCGGCTGAAACCAGCTCGTGCATGATGCCAGCGGTCCAGTCAGGATGGGGGTCACCTACGGTGATGAAGGGAATGAGGGCCTGGCGCGATTGTTCTTTCAATGCCCGGAAGCAGCGATCAATGCGATTGCTCACAACGAGATATTCTCCAGTTCAGCTACTGTCGGCACATCCTTATCGCCCCGGCCGGAAAGGTTTATCAACACATGCTGATCCGGCCGCATCCCGGCTGCCAGCTTCAGACCGTAGGCAACGGCATGACTGCTCTCCAGGGCCGGCAAAATACCTTCCAGGCGGGTGAGTTGATGGAATGCACTGAGTGCTTCGGCATCGGTCACTGCAACATATTCAGCACGTCCGGTGTCCTTGAGCCAGGCATGCTCGGGCCCTACTCCCGGGTAGTCCAGACCCGCTGACACGGAGTGAGTATGCTGAATCTGACCATCGTCATTGTCGATCAGGTAGGTACGACAACCGTGCAGTATGCCTGGCCTGCCGGCACACAGGGACGCTGCGTGCTGACCGCTGGCCAAGCCGCGACCGGCTGCCTCCACACCGATCATGCGTACGCCGCGATCCATGATGAACGGATGAAACAGCCCCATCGCATTGGAGCCACCTCCCACGCAGGCAACCAGTGCATCGGGCAAAGCACCAAACTGCTCCAGCGTCTGGCGACGTGCCTCGCGGCCTACAATGGCGTTGAAATCACGCACCATGGTTGGATACGGGTGCGGTCCAGCCACCGTGCCGATGATGTAAAACGTGTCATCAATGTTACTTACCCAATCGCGCATGGCTTCATTCAACGCGTCCTTCAAAGTGCGCGAGCCGCTGGACACTGCGCGCACTTCGGCGCCCAGCAGTTTCATCCGGAACACGTTAATGGACTGCCGCGCAATATCGACTTCGCCCATGTACACCACGCATTTTTTATTCAGCCTCGCAGCCACTGTCGCCGTCGCTACTCCGTGCTGACCGGCCCCGGTTTCGGCAATCACGCGCGTCTTACCCATGTAGTGGGCAAGCAAGCCCTGGCCAACAGTGTTGTTGATTTTGTGCGCACCGGTATGGTTCAGATCTTCACGCTTGAGAAGTATTTTTGCGCCACCGGCCGCTTCCGTCAGCCTGCGGGCAAAATAGACCGGGGAAGGCCGCCCGACAAACCTTGCAAGATCGTCATCCATGCGTGCTACGAATTCTTCATCCGTGCGCCAGCGCAGGTACGCTGTTTTCAATTCTTCCAGTGCATGCACCAGTGTTTCTGGAACAAAACTTCCGCCGTAGGGCCCAAAATGGCCACGCTCATCGGGCTCTGACCCCATTGGTGTCGTCGGGCTAGCTTCTCTGTCCACTTCGCGCCTCTTCAATAAATCGCCTGATTGCATTTGCATCCTTGATACCCGGTGCCGTTTCGACTCCACTCGATACGTCGACTGCCCACGGTTGAACCAGGTTCACTGCGGCTGCCACGTTGGCGGCGTTGAGCCCTCCTGCGAGAACCAGTGGCAAGCTCCCGGTCGTTATTTGCTGCCAATCCAGTGTTTTGCCCGTTCCACCATGCCCGCCGGGTACATGGCTGTCTACAAGTAGTGCAGCCGCGTCAGGATAAGCCGCCTCGGCACCGGCCAGGCCATTGCCTGCACTCAGGTTAACCGCCTTGATGTAGGGCCGGCCAAACTGCCTGCAGAATTCTGCATCCTCGCCACCGTGAAATTGTAAAACGCTTAAGGGCACCTTTTGCAGCACATGGCGGACCCGCTCGGCGTCCTGGTCGAGGAACAGGCCAACCCGGCAAACAAAGGCCGGAACCTGCTGTACCAGTGCGTTGGCAGTCGCCTCGTCCAGGCACCGCGGACTGCCGGGTACAAATACGAATCCCAGCGCATCGGCACCGGCAGCAATGGCCGCTGCCACATCCTGGGGGCGGGTTAAGCCGCAGATCTTTACCCGCACGGCATTCATAAGCCGCCCGCCGCAGGCGGGAAGTCCACTAAACCTGGAGGTATGCGATATTCCTGCGGATAGCGCGCACCGACGAAATAGAGTCCACTCCCGGGTGCTGTGGGAGCAGCCAATGTGCGGTCTCGACTGTCGAGGATTTGCTGCATCCAACCGATGTCCCGTTCCTTGCTGCCGATAAGCATCAGGCTGCCGGCGATATTGCGCACCATGTGATAGAGAAAACCGTTCGCGGTGACTTCAATGTGTACTTCGCTGCCAAGCCGTTGCACCGAAATCTGCTGGATTTCACGCACCGCATGCCGCGCCTGGCAAGCTGCAGCGCGGAATGCAGAAAAATCGTGCTCGCCCAGCAAACACTGGACTGCCTGGTTCATCAAGTCTGCATCGAGCGGCTTGCGCCACCAGTACTTGCGCGTTGCGTCCAGGGCCGGACGAGTCCAGCGATTGGCTATGCAATACCTGTATGAGCGCGAAAAAGCGCTGAAACGGGCATGAAAGCTTTCATCGACTCCACGTATCCAGAGCACGCTTACGCTTTGCGGCAAAAAGCTGTTGGCGCCGAGCAGCCAGGAGCGCTCCTGGCGCACCGCTACTGTGTCAAAATGCGCCACCTGGCACAACGCATGCACTGCGGCATCCGTTCTTCCGCAACATACCAACCTGATATCTGCATTGGCCACCCGGGACAAGGCGGCCTCCACCGTGGCCTGTACAGTGGGCTCCTGGCGTTGTGCTTGCCATCCGAGGAATGCGCTGCCGTCGTATTCAAGCCCGATTGCGTAACGCATCCCGTAATCCCTCCATATTGCGCATTCTGGTGAGGTGGTAACAACAGTGCAAGCTTCTACTGGAAGCACCAAAGCCAAGGGCCGGGGCGCTTTCTCCGCCGCGGCCCTGGGAAGTCCGGAATTTGCTTAAAGCGCAGCCAGCATGGCTTGCGATTCGGCCTTTTGTTGGTCAGAACCATGCGCAATAACTTCTGCCAGGATGGCCCGGGCAGCTTCGCGGTCGCCCATCGCAATATAGGCACGGGCCAGGTCCAGCAGTACCTCCGGGTCTGCGCTGTCCTCATCGAGGAACTCTGCTTCGTCCTGCTTTCGGGCTGCTGCAGCGCGCCGCGGAGCTTCGGCTTGCCCCGTGGCAGTGCGCGCCGGTTCCGCTTGCGCCGTATCCGCAGGGGAACCTGGTTGCAGCACCTCGAGGATTTTTTTTGCTTCGTCTGTGATGCCTTTTACCGTTTGATCTTTTGCAGCCGCCAGGTTGGTGGTGACCGCAGTCTCCTTACCCCGACGACTCAACACCCAACCAGCGGCAACTGCAGCCACCACGAGCAGGCCTATAAGCCAGGCAGTGACGCCACTGAACCAGGATTTCTGTTTCTGCTTTTCATCAGTTCCTGTAGCTTGTGCTGCAGGCGGCGCTGCTGCGGATTTTTCCGTTGCAGGTTTTTCATCCTCCGGGCTTGCAAAGCCACCCTGTGAAAGCCGGTCCTCACGCAGCTTCTCTTCCATCTGCGCCAGGTCCTGGTTGGCTACGGTGCCCTGCTGGCCGCTAGCCAGGGTGGCTTCCATTTCCGTGAGGCGCTCCTGCAAGTCCTTGTTTTCCTGCTGTTGCGCAATCAGTTCTTCTTCTTTACGCGCCAGTTCTTCGCGCAGAGTTTCTACTGCAGTTGATGCCGCGGCTTTAGTCACGGACTCTTCAACTCCGTAGGTACTGTCTTCATCGGCTGTTTTTGCCGGCGGCACCAGTTCGAGTTGATCTTTTTGATCGCCGGCCTGACTAGCACTTGCCGTAACACTTTCCTCTGACATTTCGTCGACCAGGGGAGTCTCGACAGCCGCCTGGCTTGCTGCCACCTGCGCGGCTGGCTGGGATTCGGCTTGAGACACGCCCTGGCTCTGCTGCACTATTTCGTCGCGCGCAACTTCAGCTGATATTTGCGCAGCTTCGCTGTACTTAGGCAGGCGCAGAATGGCGCCCTGTTTCAGAAGGTTTACATTCCCCCTGATAAACGCCTGAGGATTATTCCGCTGAATCGCCAGCATGGCTGCATTAACGCCCAAGCCCGTTCCTTGCGACCAGTTCGAAGCAATGCGCCACAAGGTTTCACCGCTTTTTACCGGTCCGTGCTCGCCTTCGCCACCGGCATTTTCATTGCTACCGGGTTCGGGAGTTTCAGTTTCAGTTGCAGCTTCAGCTTCCGAACTGATTTCATCTTGGGCTTCATCTTGAGCTTCATCTTGAGCTTCATCGGTGGCTGCATCTTTGGCTTCGTCGCTGGATTCGGGTTCGACAGCCGGCTCGGCGGGCGCAGTTGCTCGCTGCCGCTGCGCCGGTT
>SHZL01000130.1 GCA_009692275.1 Lysobacterales bacterium
ATCCGCAGCACCGGCGCCCGCAAGCGTCCTGCGCCACTCCTTCGCCACGCACCTGCTCGAGGCGGGATACGATCTACGCACCTTCCAGGAATGGCTCGGCCACAAAGACGTAAGCACCACGCAAATCTATACCCATATGCTCAATCACGGCGGACGTGGAGTGTTGAGTCCGCTTGATCGCTGATGTCGCAGGCAGTTGTCGACCGCACCGTGAAGCGTCTATGCAGGTGTGTCACCTTCAGCAGACCCCAGGGGCAGCATGCCGATCGCTTCGACCCGCGCCACACGCAGTTTCTTCCCGATCTCTTCGCCGCTGAGTCCGCTCACCTCGAGTGTCGCAACCTTGACGGCAAGCGCAGCCTGCAGAGCCTCACGGACGCGAGCGGCTTGCGGATAGGGTTTTTCCGTGCGGTCCTTGCGCCCGCAGTAGTCGGCTTCGCAGGCCTGCAAAAAAGACTCCAGGCGCTCGGGGCGGCGCAGCAGGTCAGCTTCTTCCAGCACGCTGAGCAAACTGGCCGGGCGCAACTCCAGCGCGCGATGGCAGCGCAGGTGCAGGGCACATACATGCAGGGCCAGATCACGGAACACTACCGGGGCACGCAAGCGTTCGCAGACCGCCCGCACCAGGGGCAGGCCGGTACTTTCGTGATCATGATGCGCAGGCCAATCCGCCCGGGCCGTTTGGCCTTTGCCCAGATCATGCAGCAGCAAGGCAAATCGTACTTCGCTGGACCACTCGCGCGCGGCAGCGAAATCCAGCGCCATCTGGACATGCAAACCGGTATCTATTTCCGGGTGATAACGCTCATCCTGCGGCGTGCCAAACAGGCAGTCGACCTCGGGCAGTATCCATGCCAGCGCTGCGCAATCGCGCAATATCTGGACAAACACCGACGGGCGTGGTGTGGCAAGGCCGCCGGCCAGTTCGGCCCAGGTGCGTTCGGCCACCAGGTGGGCAAGCTCACCGGATGCCGCAATCTGCCGCATAAGGTCCATGGTCGCCGGATGCACAGTGAACCCAAGCTGCGCAAACCTTGCTGCAAACCGGGCAACGCGCAGCACCCGCAGCGGGTCCTCGGTAAATGCCGGTGAGACGTGGCGCAGGATGCGCTGCTCCAGGTCCTGCTGGCCGCCGTAGGGATCGACCAGTTGCCCACCTTCCCCGCGCGCCATGGCATTGATGGTCAGGTCGCGCCGGGCCAGGTCTTCCTGCAGTGAAACACCGGGGTGAAAATCCACGGTGAAGCCGTGGTAACCATGGCCCTGCTTGCGCTCGGTACGTGCCAGCGCGTATTCCTCGCCCGATTGCGGATGCAGGAACACCGGGAAAGAGGCGCCGACCTGGCGGTAACCCTGGCGCAGCAATTCTTCCGGGGTGCTGCCGGTGACTACCCAGTCACGCTCACGCGGAGCTATGCCGAGCAGTTCGTCACGCACCGCACCACCTACCAGGTAGGTGGTTGTCTGCTGGTTGGCGGTCTGTGTCATCGTGTGGACTTGTCTTGCATGGCGTGTCGACGCCAGCTATCCAGCCGGGATTGGTGCAGTGAACCGGCCAGGTAGCCCGGAACCACGGATTTCAGGGAGCGCGGCTTGATCCCCAGTTCTGGCAAGGCGTTTGCCTTGCTGACATTGTCCAGTTGCAGGGACTGGTAGTTGTCGCTGGAAAAAGGTTTGCCCGGGACGAAATCCATCAGGTAGCCCTGCGCACGGGAAATAAGATCAGGCAGACCAATGATCCAGCGCTTCTTACCCAAAACCCGGGCAGTGAATTCAACCAGTTCCCGCAGTGTGTAAACCTTGGGACCCACCAGGTCGAAGCTTTGGTCAGCATTGGCCCCGCCCTGCAGAACCTGTCCAACGGCGCTGGCGACATCACCCACCCAAACCGGCTGCAGTTTTGCCCCCGGGCAGGCCAAAGGCAACACAGGCGTTAGCTTGAGCAGAGCCGCAAAGCGATTGAAGAAGGCATCGCCTGCGCCAAAAATTACCGAAGGCCTGAGCAGGCTTGCGTCAATGCATTCCGCCTGCCTGAGCAATTCCTCTGCTTTGCCTTTGCTGACCAGGTAATGGCTGGTGCCCTTGCCCGCATTCAATGCACTGAACTGGATTACCCGTCTGACCCCGGTGATGCGGCATGCCTCAATCAGGTTTTCAACCAGCCCAACGTGCATCGCATGAAAGCCCCGGCCATTCCGGCCGCGCTCATTGAGTATGCCCACGAGGTTGATGACTGCATCTGCACCTGCCAGCTCGGGCACCAGGTGTGCGCTGCTGAAGTCCGTCAGCTGCCTGAGGTCTACTCCCGGAATCAACAGCAACTGGCGGGCACGGTTCGGGTCCCTGCACAGCACGGTGCAGCGGTGGCCCCGGCTGGACAGCTCCGGTAACAAATGGCTGCCCACAAACCCTGTCGCACCCAGCAGGACAATGCGCATGATCAACCCTTATTTGCCGCAACTGGCGCGGCAATCGGCGCCGCGACCTGGGCCGGGACCTGAACCGGACCGGGGCAGGCTACTTCGGCATACGTCGCGCTTGCAGTGCCGGGTTTCACGGCGGCTGAATCGGGCGCCTGCAACCTGGAGCTGATGCGCTGCACCGGGCGTTGCAAGCGCCAGTCATAAATCGTGGCAAACGCCAGCACCTTGGGAATGTAGTCCCGGGTTTCATGATAGGGCAGCAACTCGACCCAGATGGCGGCGTCCGACCCGGGCAAACTTTCCAGCCACCTTTTTACTGCACCCGGCCCCGCATTGTATGCCCCGGTAACCAGCATCTCGTTGCCATTGAACTTGCGCATCAGCTCGCGCAGGAAGGTCGTACCAAAAACCACGTTGTCCCGTACCTGCATCAGCTGGTCACTGCCACGATAGGAATAGCCGTGGCTGCGCGCCAACTGCGCTGCGGTTCCCGGCAAGACCTGCATCAACCCGCGGGCATCGGCGGGGGAAACAGCATCCGGGGCCATGGCGCTTTCCGCCCGCATCAGGCCGAGCACCCAGGCCGGGTCGATATTCTGCTTTCCCGCCTGCTCTTGCACCACGGCAGCAAAATTCAGCGGGAAGCGCCAGTCGTACAAACTGCGGTCCTCGACTGCAGACAGCGCAAGAATCGCCAGGTCGGGGCGGTCCTGTTCAGTGGCCAGGGCAGCAGCGAGGCGCCGGTCTGTGGCAGGCATCTGCCTGACGTTCAGGTTCCACTCACGGCGCGCCCACGAGGTGAGGCCGGCTGCCTGCAATGCTTCCACTCTGCGCATCAACGGCTGGTCATGGAACGCCGTCAGATCCTGCGGTGTGACGCCGGGATCCTGCGCACAAATGGCATAGGGGCGGTTGAGGAAGTCAGCAGCCAGAAAGCCGAAATAGGTAGCGTCAGCAGACAAGGTATCCAATGCCGCCATTGCCCGATCCTGCTCACCCAGCTTTAACCGTGCCACGGAGTCCCAATAACGCCAACGGTCACTGTTCCTGGCAACATCACTCATGGCCGCGATCGCCTGGCTTACTTCCGCCCAGTTGGCTGCAGCCAGCCCGGCTCTTGCCCACCATTCCAGCAGGCCGTCGGTTCGGCCGGAAACGGGCACAGCCTGCATGCGGGCAAGAGTCTCCGGCATATTCGCCACCGCAGACCACTGGGCTATTTCGCGCAGAAGGTCGGCCAACTGTTGCTCAGTCCACTGGATTTTTCCCTTCAGTGAATGGTAGTAACGCCATGCAAGGTCAGCATCTTTGCGCGCCAGGCGCTGCAGGCCGAACGCAGTGATATCTCCCGCCTGTGGCTGGTTGGGCCACTGCCGCGCGCGATCCAGGCGCACGTAGTTCTGCTGATCCTGTTGCTGCCAACGCTCCAGCCACACCTTGTCATGCGGTGCAACAAAATGGGCCAGGTACACGGTAAGGCCGGGATGGTCCGCCTGCATGGCCCGATTGACGCGCAACCAGGCCAGATCGTGGGTTATACCCCCTGCTTTCCTCAACCAGGCAAATACCGGATCGCAGGCATCCGGCGCGGATTTTCCAACGGCCCACAGGGCCTGCGCCTGGGGCAGTACCTCAGCGGCGGGTTTGCGCTGGATGGCCGCTTGCACGACATAGCACTGAATTTCTTCGTCCGTTGCACCCCCGGCATAAGTCAGCACGTCATCCCAGCGGCCGCTCTTTCCCAGCGCCACCAGCCAGCTCTTGCGCAGGCCGGCGGTAAACGCCCAGTCGGCATGGGCATCCAGGAAGGCGGACATCTCTGCCGGGCTGATCGTTGCTCGCCGTGACTCGTAGTCCGCATACTGCAAGTAGGGATAAAGCACGTAGTTAAGCAAGCCGCTCTCGAGCTGCTCAAAGAGTGCCCTGTCACCCCGATTGGCAGCCTGCCAGGCCTGCTTGAATTGCGCCAGCGCCGGGTCCGACGCCGGCGACTGCTGCGCTGCCTCAATGGGCAAGGCGCACATCAGGCCAAGAAGAAAGGCTGCTGAGGCTGAGCGAAATGAACGTATCAAGACATCGCGACCTGGACGCGTGTGGAATAAGGTGCTCGAACTCACAGTAGCAGATTAAGAAAATGCAGGTCCGGCGGCAAGTGAAATTGTATGGATAAAATCGTTATGGTGAGACTTCGGTCAGGAAATCTGGTCTGGACTTTCCGAAGCCAGCGTTTCAACGCTGACCACGGGCCGCATGGCCGGCCTGAGGCGCACCCCCGGGGGTAGCTGCACTTCCAGTTCCACCGGGCAATGGTCCGAATAAGTCACTTGCAGCACGCGGGGGTTGAGGCTTAACAGCGACTGGGTCAAAAGGATATGGTCAATAGCCCGCTGGGGCTGCCACGACGGATAGCTGGGTAGCCCGCCCGTGGGGGTAGATAAATTTAGCCGCTTACAAAAATCCAGCACTTCGGGACTGGAAACCGGTGTGTTCAGGTCGCCCATTACGACCAGGTTTGCATGGGATCCCAACTGCCTGGACAGGAACTCGAGCTGGAGTTTACGTGCTCTCTTGCCCAGCGCGAGGTGCACGACCGCGATGACCAGGCCCGCGTCTCCCTTACCGAAGCGTACCACCAGGGAACCGCGGCCCGGAATCACCCCGGGCAAGCGGAATTCCTCTACGGCATCGGGCTCGAAGCGGCTCAGGAAGCCGTTTCCGGCATACGCAACCGTGCCCACTTTCCGGTTGGACTGGTGACACCAGAAGGGCATGCCTGCCTGGCTCGCCAGGTAGCGGGACTGGTTTATGAAACCGGACCGCAGGCTGCCGGAATCAACTTCTTGCAAGGCAACCATGTCATACGGGGTAACCATACCGGCAATGGCATCAAGATTTTCGGTGCGCCGGCTGTGCGGGAGAATCTGGCGCCAACTGTGCGTGACGTAGTGGTGGTAGTGGGCGGTCGATGTCCCGGCCTGGATGTTGAAACTCAGCAGGCGCAGCGTCTGCAGACCTTCAGGGTCCTGTTGAGAGTAATGCACCCGGCAAACTTACCAATGGCCACGCGCCGACCAGGCCCCGGATTCGGCGGCCCGGATCGTCAATCTAGCCCTGGTCTTCCTTTGCAGGTGCGGCTTCTTTCGCTGCGGCGCCTGCCGAAGTGGCCAGCTTGCGTTCAGCAAACTCTTTCGCAACGAGGAAATCGACGACATCCAGCATCACATCGTAGTTAGGGACCGCTTCGTTACCGGAAATCGAGTATTTGTCAGCAACTATCAGGGTTGGAGTGCCGCGCACGCCGGACTCTTGCACAACACCCTGGTCTCTGCGCAGTTTCGCATCAACCGCAAATGACTGGGCTGTGGCGACGAACTGATTGGCGGCGACTCCGTAGGCCGAATAGAACTCTCCAAGCTGTTGCATGTCCTTGTACATTTCTTTTTCTTTCCAGATCTTGTCCATCAGGGCCGCGTGAGACTTGTCGGCGATACCCATGACTTCGGCAGTCACATAGGCGCGGGCATAAAGATCCCAGGATTCACGGCCGAACACGACGGGAATGCGTTTGAATTCGACATACTCGGGTTTGCGTTGCAACCAACTGCTGATGTACGGCTCGAAGCTCGCGCAGTGCGTGCACATGTAGCTGAATGCCTCGGTCAGGGAAACCTTGGGCCCGGTCGTAACAGGTGCATTTTCAATGAGGGTGTAGTGAATATCTTGCTGGTACTTAGTCGCCTGCGAATCCTGTGCCAATGCGCTGGTGGCGCCAAACAGGAAAAATGCGGACAGCATGGCCGAGAGGCCAATTGATTTGTTACGCATAAAAACCACTCCGTCTGATTATTGGTCAGGAACACCCACCCCGCACGCCACAGACCGCGCAATCGCGGGTGAGTTCAGTCCTCCACGAGGTACAAGCCCTGGATGTAACTGGCCAGGAATTTGATATCGTCATCCGTTAATTCTGCCGCTACCCCGTTCATTACATGGCTGGGGGCGTCTTTGTCCCCCCAGTTTTCGCCGGCCCTGAAGCGTTTCAGTATGTTGGCAACATATACTTGCTGCTGGCCTGCAAGCGCGGGGTATCCCGCCAGGGGATTGCCGGCTCCTGCCGGGCCATGGCAGGCCATGCACGCCGGCACGCCGGATTGCGCATCACCGGCACGCCACAGGCGCTGACCGGCAAAAACATCTTCTTCCTTCGCGACGCCTGCAGACATCTGCTGCGCTGCAAACCAGGCCGCAATATCGGCAATGTCCTGGTCGCTGAGGGTAGCCACGATACCCACCATTTCCGGAACAGGCCGTGCGCCCGCCTTGATCAGGGTCACCTGGCGCACCAGGTAGTCGCGGTGCTGGCCGGCCAATTTGGGCCATTGTGGCACCATGCTGTTGCCGTCCGCGCCATGGCAGGCGGAACAAATTGCAGACTTGGCCTGGCCGGCAGCGGCGTCTCCCTCAGCAACAGCCTGCTGAGTGACTATGGCCAACAAACAGGCGGCCAGCCGAAAGCAAAACGCCATGCGGTTCTCCTGGAAAGTGCGTCAATCGGTTCATGCAGCAGCCGGTCAGGACCAGGGCTGCTAGAATGGTCTGACATTATCGCGGTTTCGCCCGCAACGTTCCAGCTTATCAAGTTGATCACAGGCTCCCTAAGGCGATTGCAATGAGTTCCAAGGCACAACGGCACAATCCCTACCGGTCAGCACAATACGTGATCAGCGCGCACAGGCTGGCGCAATTGCCGGCAGACGAAGGCATCGAAGTCGCTTTCGCGGGGCGTTCGAACTCCGGAAAATCAAGTGCTATCAATGCGTTGACAGAACAGAAAGCGCTGGCGCGTACCAGTAAAACACCCGGGCGAACCCAGCAAATCGTGATTTTTGACATCCAGCCCGGCCGGCGCATTGCCGATCTTCCCGGTTATGGCTATGCCCAGGTTCCGGCCAGTCTGCGTGCGCACTGGAAAACCGTCCTGCAGCGCTATTTCGAATCCCGTGAATCACTTCGCGGAGTAGTATTACTGATGGACATCCGTCACCCATTGCGGCCATTTGATGTACAAATGATCAACTGGTGCGATCATCGCTCGCTGGCCTGCCACGTGGTCCTGACCAAGGCGGACAAACTCAAGCGCGGCCCCGCACAGGCCACCTTGCTGCAGGTAGCGGGCGCGCTACCGGCAAGTGCCAGCGTCCAGACT
>SHZL01000131.1 GCA_009692275.1 Lysobacterales bacterium
ATCAATGCCAAAGACGCGGTGAATTCTCTCAATATTTCTCTAAAAAATTGTTTTTATTATTTATATTTACCTGTCAAAAGCCGCTTCCACAAGCCAGCACCACCCTTGGCAATTCACATTATGTGACCAAAAGTGTCATCTGGTGGACACTTTCCGGAAGGCTTTCCCATCCGAACACACTGATAGTTGCCGCCGGGGCCAAGCACGGCCATTTAAGTTATTAGCTTGCTCCCGCGTGACCGTTCTGATATAAATCATCGGCTTTTTTGGGTCTTCACGCGCCCTGAGCAACGAGCGGTGTGTCCTGCGGTTGGCAACAGCCCGGGTCTTCACACCAAATACGCACACGTACCGCAACGGTTCAGAGGGGTGCCCTTTCAGGGTCTCTGCAACGGGTACGTGGAGGAACAACCCCGGAATTCAGTGGCTTGCCGCCGCTGCTTTCCTGTTTGAGAGGAATCACTCATGGCAAACGTTACCATGCGCCAGATGCTTGAAGCCGGCGTGCATTTCGGCCACCAAACGCGTTACTGGAACCCAAAGATGGCACCCTACATTTTTGGCGCCCGGGGCAAGATCCACATCATCAACCTGGAAAAATCCCTGCCCCTGCTGAACGACGCGATGAATTTCATCAGCAAGCTCGCCGCCAAGCGCGGCACCATCATGTTCGTAGGTACCAAGCGGGCAGCCAGCCTGCCCATACAGGAAGCAGCAAACCGTTGTGGCATGCCCTACGTTTCGCATCGCTGGCTGGGTGGCATGCTGACCAACTTCCGCACCATCAAGGCTTCGGTCAAGCGCCTGCGCGAACTGGAAGAAATGAGCGCAAACAACGGATTCGAGCACCTGGTCAAGAAAGAGGTACTGCAGCTCACCCGTGAAAAGACCAAGCTGGAAAAGAGTCTCGGCGGGATCAAGGAGATGAAGGGTTTGCCTGATGCCTTGTTTGTAATAGATGTCAGCCACGAAGACATAGCCGTCAAGGAAGCCAACTCGCTGGGTATTCCCGTCATTGCCATCGTTGATACCAACTGCTCTCCTGACAACGTGGAATACATGATCCCCGGCAATGACGATGCCATCCGATCCATTCGCCTGTATGTGCAGCTGGCTGCGGAGGCCGTGCTGGAAGGCCGCGCGTCATCACCCCAGGTCAAGATGGATGACGAGTTTGTCGAGCTGGATGAAGACGGCAATCCAATAAAGCACAAGGCCCCTAAACCTGCAGCAGATTCCCACCAGCCCGCCAGGAAGAAGGTGACGAAGAAAGTTGCTGCCAGGGCAGTGACTGCACCTGCACCTGCACCTGCACCTGCACCTGCACCTGCACCCGTAGCGGTCACGGAAGCCCCGCTTGCGCAAGATGCCGCAGTTGTGCAAGAGGCGCCGGCTGTTCAGGAGGTAATTGAAACGGTTGCAAGCGCCGCAGCAGAAGCGCCGCATATCGGAGCGGTAGCGGACGTCGCTGAACAAACCGGGGATGCAGCTGGTGCTGCCGCCACGCCCGCAGCGAAGAAGAAAGTAGCAAAGAAAAAGATCACCAAGAAAGTTGCCGCGAAGAAGGAAGAATAGTCCGGCCCGACCCGCGGGTCATGGACGGCCGGGGCCTGCGGGCCCTGGCAGCACTGAACAGACAGACTAGAGGTATATCCCATGGCAGTAACTGCCGCACAAGTTAAAGAGCTGCGCGACCG
This sequence comes from Lysobacterales bacterium, assembly GCA_009692275.1. GTDB lineage: Bacteria > Pseudomonadota > Gammaproteobacteria > Xanthomonadales > SZUA-36 > SHZL01. The sequence goes on from SHZL01000131.1 coordinate 1,698, forward strand.
CACTGGCGCCGGCATGATGGAATGCAAGAAAGCCCTGGTTGAAACCGGTGGCGACATGGAAACTGCAATTGACCAACTGCGCAAGTCCGGATTGGCCCAGGCTGACAAGAAAGCCAGCCGGGTAGCCGCTGAAGGCAAGATTGCGCTGGCCACGTCCGCGGACGGGAAAAAGGTCGTGATGGTCGAAGTGAATTGCGAGACTGACTTTGTCGCCAAAGACGGCAACTTCAACGCATTTGCCGATGCGGTAGCAAACAACGCATTGCAGCATGGTTCTGCTGACGTGGCGGCGCTGATGCTCACCACCCTTGGCGCTATGACCGTTGAAGAAGCGCGCCAGGCACTGGTTGCGAAAATCGGGGAAAACATCCAGGTGCGTCGATTCGAAAGCAGGTCAACTTCCGGGGTACTCGGATCCTACATCCATTCCGGCAAGATTGGCGTGTTGGTGGAACTCACGGGCGGCAGCGAGGAATTGGCCAGGGATCTGGCCATGCACGTAGCTGCGCTGAACCCGAAATTTGTAGCCGAGCAGGATGTGCCGGCGGAATTTATCGCCAAGGAAAAGGAAATTCTGATCGCCCAGGCCGCAGACTCAAATAAGCCAGCTGACATCATTGAGAAGATGGTTTCCGGTCGCTTGCGCAAACAGTTGGCCGAGATCACCCTGCACGGCCAGCCATTCGTTAAGGACGGCGACATCACGGTGGCTAAATTGCTGGAACAAAATGGCGCGAAAGTTGTTGGTTTCTGCCGCCTTGCAGTTGGCGAAGGCATCGAGAAGCAGGAATCCAATTTTGCTGACGAAGTCATGCAACAGGTGAGGGGTGGCTGAAGAGGCTTACCGCAGCATCCTGCTGAAGCTCAGCGGCGAAGCGCTGCTGGGCAAAGAGGACTATGGCATTGATCCCAATATGATATTGCGGATCGCCAGGGAAATCGCTGAAGTCAACCGCATCGGGGTACAGACCACCATCGTCATTGGCGGCGGAAATATTTTCCGCGGCGCAGGCCTGGCGGAATCCGGCATAGACCGGGTAACGGGTGATCACATGGGCATGCTTGCAACAGTGATGAACGCCCTGGCGCTGCAGGACGTACTGGAAAGCATTGGCACCGATGCACGGGTCATGTCAGCTGTCTCGGTGCACGATGTCTGCGAGGACTATATCCGGCGGCGCGCCATACGGCACCTGGAAAAAGGACGCGTGGTTGTGTGTGCTGGCGGAACCGGTAATCCCTTTTTCACTACGGACACCGCTGCAGCATTGCGCGCCATAGAAGTTGGCGCCGACATCGTCCTCAAGGCCACCAAAGTTGACGGCGTTTATTCTTCGGACCCGGCAAAAAATTCCGACGCAGTGTTCTTCTCCGAGCTGAGTTACGATCGCGTGATCGAAAACAAACTTGGCGTTATGGATACCAACGCCATCGTGCTGTGCCGCGACCAGGGCATGCCCATCCGCGTATTCAATGTTTACCAGGAAGGCAACCTCATGCGTATTGTCCAGGGCGAGCCCATCGGTACCCTGGTTTCCTGAATAACGTTCCCGGTAAGGCAGGCGCAAAGCCGCGGCCGTTCCACCAGCTGTTTTGATACCTGATAGAATTCCGTGAATATGCGAGGCAGAATTATTATTCTGTCCTTCCGCCGCATAACAGGAGGATTGCATGCTTGCCGAAATCAAGAAAGACACCCGCACCCGAATGGGCAAAAGCCTGGAGGCGCTGCGCCATGAGTTGGCCAAGATCCGCACCGGCAGAGCGCACCCCAGTTTGCTGGAACATATTCATGTCGATTATTACGGCAGCCAGGTTCCGATCAGCCAGGCCGCAAATGTCACGGTTGATGATGCCCGGACCCTGGCAGTTACAGCGTGGGACAAAAACATGGTGCAGGTGATCGAAAAAGCCATCATGACATCCGATCTTGGCCTCAACCCAAACACGGCCGGCAGCGTAATACGCATCCCCCTGCCACCACTGACCAAGGAACGCCGATTGGAACTTGGCAAGGTCGTCCACCATGAAGGCGAAAACGCAAAAATCGCGATTCGAAATATCCGGCGGGATGCCAATGCCAGCATCAAGGAATTGCTCAAGGAAAAGGAAATTTCCGAGGATGATGAGCGTCGTACCGTGATTGAAATTCAGCAGATCACGGACGAGTCTGTCAGCAAGGCAGATGCGGTAGTAGCGGAAAAAGAGAAGGAACTTCTGGAATTCTGATGACCACATCTTCCCCGGCGCCGCGCCATATTGCAGTGGTCATGGATGGTAACGGGCGCTGGGCAGCAAAACGCGGTCGCCCGCGCAGCCTGGGGCACAAGGCGGGCCTGAAAGCTTTGCGAAAGATTGTTGAACACTGCGCCAAACTGGGCGTTGCCGAACTGACTGTTTTTGCTTTTTCCAGCGAGAACTGGAACCGGCCAAAACAGGAGGTAAGCAGCCTGATGGATCTATTCATGCGCGCCCTGGACAAGGAAACCAGGCAGCTGCATGAGAACGGCGTGAAACTGCGTTTCATCGGTGAGCTCACGGTGTTCAATCCTGAACTTCAGCAACGCATCCGGAATGCCGAAGAGTGCACCAGGGAAAACCAGCGAATGACCCTGAATGTAGCGGCAAATTATGGTGGCAGATGGGATATCACCCAGGCTGCGCAAGCGCTTGCCAGGGCCTGCGAACAAGGCAAGATGCGCGCGGAAGACATAAACGAAGCGGTCTTTGCACACCACCTGATGCTGGCGGAAGAAGCAGAACCTGACCTGTTCATCCGCACCGGGGGAGAGATGCGCATCAGCAATTTTCTGCTGTGGCAGGCTGCATACTCTGAATTCTATTTTTCACCGGAGCTGTGGCCGGACTTCACCCCGCAATGCCTGGATGCAGCCATCGCCGACTTTGCATTGCGCGAGCGCCGATTTGGCCGCACCGGCGAACAGATTCAAGACCAGGCGCGCTGACGTGGATGCCGTGCTCAGAACCCGGGTAATCACGGCGTTTTTTATTGCCGTGGCAGCATTCACCCTGCTCTTTCTGGCGCCCCCCTGGATTTTCAGGGTTGCCCTGGCCGTCCTGTTGATGGCTGGCAGTTGGGAGTTCGCCCGCCTTGCTGCCCTGGGCCGCATTGGCAAGTGGGTGCTGATTCTGCTCCAGGCGTTCCTGTTAGGAATGATGCTGCGCTTCTGGAACGGCATAGAAGGGCATGCCCTGTCGTTCCTGGTTGCCGCTACACTTTCCTGGTGCGTGATGTTCTTGCGGTTGTTGACGTTCCGGCCAGGGCTGGCGCCGGGCCTCAGCTATCGCCTGGTGAGTTTTTTCTGTGCACTGGCAAGTATCACGTTTGCCTGGTATTCCCTCTGCTGGTTGCGCGATCAGCCAGCGGGGGAGTATCTCGTCCTGTTGCTGCTGGTCATCATCTGGTCGGCCGATATCGGCGCCTATTTTTCCGGCAGGCGTTGGGGGCGCCACAAACTGGCCCCCACGATCAGCCCGGGGAAAACCCGCGAAGGACTGCTTGGCGGTGCACTGTTGGCTGCGCTGTGCACTGTGCTTGTCGCCGGGTGGACCATTGCCCCGCAACCAGCCCCGGCAATTTTGATCGTGCTGGCCATGCTCACGACCCTGTTTTCCGCCGCCGGTGACCTGTTCATCAGCCTGCACAAGCGCACCGTGGGATTGAAAGACAGCGGCAAGCTCTTTCCCGGACACGGCGGAGTACTGGACCGTTTTGACAGCCTGCTGGCCGGGGCTCCCTTTTTTGCGCTGGGCGCCTGGTTACTGCAATGGTGAACCCTGCACCCCAAGCCATCACCATTCTTGGCTCAACCGGTTCGATCGGAGAAAGCACGCTTGACGTGATAGGCCGTAATCCGGGGCGCTACAGGGTGGCTGCACTCACAGCCAACCGCAACGTGGATCGCCTCGCCGCGCAGTGTGCGCAATTTGGCGCCGGGTTTGCGGTCATTGCCGACACTGCACTCGCGGGGAAATTGTCCAGGGCCCTGGTGGAGACTGGCAGCAAGGCTCGCGTACTGACGGGTGCAGAAGGTCTGGCCGAGGTCGCCACACTGCCGGACGTGGACATTGTCATGGCCGCAATCGTGGGCGCGGCCGGGCTTGCACCTACCCTGCGTGCAGCCCAGGCAGGAAAGAAAATCCTGCTGGCCAACAAGGAGGCCCTGGTCATCGCCGGGCACATTTTCATGCAGGCAGCCCGCAATGGTGGTGCATGCATATTGCCAGTGGATTCGGAACACAGTGCAATTTTCCAGGCCTTGCCAGCAGATTTCGGCAAAGGTCTTGAGTCCGTGGGGGTGGACCGGATCATTCTCACGGCCTCCGGTGGTCCATTCCTCGACTTCCCGGCTACTGAGTTACGCGACATAACGCCCAGCCAGGCCTGCAAGCACCCCAATTGGGCAATGGGACGAAAGATTTCGGTGGACAGCGCGACCCTGATGAACAAGGGCCTGGAACTCATTGAAGCACACTGGTTGTTCAACGCTGCGCCATCCCAGCTCGAAGTGCTGATCCACCCCCAGAGCATTGTGCACTCGATGGTGGCATACCGGGACGGATCCGTACTGGCGCAATTGGGCACCCCCGACATGCGCACACCCATTGCCTATGCACTGTCCTGGCCTGAGCGCATTGATGCAGGCGTTGAGCGCCTCCATCTTGCAGGTATGAGCGATCTTTCATTCAGGGAGCCGGACCTGCAACGCTTCCCCTGTCTCGGACTGGCGTTTGATGCCTTGCGTGAAGGCGCGAGCGCGCCTGTGACGCTCAATGGCGCCAACGAAATTGCCGTGGCGGCGTTCCTCGAAAAGCAGATACGTTTTGACCAGATTTCCAGGCTGGTAGGTGAAGTGATGCAAGCAACGGAAAAGCGCGCGATCAATTGTCTTGAAGACGTTGTCGAATGTGATGCAATGGCCCGCCACAAGGCGACACAGACTATGCGGACAATGATATGAATGAAATTCTTGGATCCATCTGGTGGTTGCTGGTCGCGCTGGGTGTGCTCATCACCTTCCATGAGTTTGGCCATTTCTGGGTCGCCCGTCGCCTCGGGGTGCGCGTACTGAGATTTTCCATTGGCTTCGGGCGCCCGGTCTGGTCGCGGACCGGAGCGGATGGTGTGCAATATGTCATTGCAGTTCTTCCGCTTGGCGGTTACGTCAAGATGCTGGATGAGCGAGAAGGCGATGTGCCGGACAACCAGTTGCACGAGGCCTTCAACCGCAAGCCGGTGCTGGACCGAGCCGCTATAGTTGTGGCTGGTCCGGCGTTCAATTTGATATTTACCATCCTGGCATTCTGGGTCATGTTCATGTTGGGCATTCCTGAATCCAGGCCCGTCATCGGCGAGGTCAGCGGCATTGCGGAGGCGGCCGGACTGCAAGCCGGGGATGAAATTGTCGCCATTGACCAGCAGGAAACACGCACCTGGACCCACGCGGTGCTGGGCCTGGTACCACACGCGATCGACAGGGAACCCGTGCAGATCACCGTGCGCGATAGCGGGGGTAATGAATCAAGCCATGAGCTGGACCTCAGCCGGCTCGAGGACGGATTCAGTGAAGAAAATACCCTGGAGGCCATCGGGCTGACTCCCTGGAGACTGAACATTCCTGCAGTGGTGGGTACGGTTTCGCCCGACAGCCCTGCTGCGGGTGCGGGAATTTACCCCGGCGACCGGATAGTTCGCGTCAACGGTGAGGAGGTTCCGGGTTGGTCCTGGGTCGGCTACCTGGTGCAAAAATACGGCGGCGAGGAGCAATTCCTGACCCTGACCATAGACCGGGAGGGCACGCAGCTTGAAGTTAAAGTCAAGCCGCGCAAGGAAAGCTCAGGCATCTTTTCCAGCCACCTGTTGCTGGGGATCAGCAACGCAGAACCGGGCCCGGATCAGCGCACGGCCTG
>SHZL01000132.1 GCA_009692275.1 Lysobacterales bacterium
GAGAAGGGTAAAGGTCAGGTGACCACCGCACTGTATCGCACGGGCAGCACGGGCACCATCTTGCACCAGCGCGATTACACCTATGACAGCTTTGGCCGGCCCAGTCTGGTCAGCACAACCCAGGGTACTCTGCAGTTGTCCGATGAGACCACCTACGACCAATATGGCCGGGTATTCCAGCAGTCCGATGCCTCCGGCGATGACCACGGCGTGCGGTACCACTACAACGCCAGGGGCTACGTGGAAAAACTGCAGGAAGCCCGTGAAGGCACCACTGGGGTGATCTACCAGCACATCCAGGATATGAATGAACGCGGTCAGGTCACCTACATGCTGCTTGCACCAACAACTAAATGGGGCCAGATATAATTTCCACAGTGGGTAACGAAAAGTGCGGCACAGTAGGTACCACGATCCCGAATAGTAGGTTGCGCATGCCTGAGCTTTGCTTGACATCAGTATCATTAGTGATACTATAAATTCGTGTTCGATCCAGCCAAATCCCTGGAACAAATGAAGGCGAATCCAACCGGGGTTCGTTTCATTGATCTGAGGAATATTTGTGCGCATTATTTTGGAAAACCTCGTCAAAGCGGATCAAGCCATTGCGTTTTCAGGACACCTTGGCCGGGAGATCCCAGAGTGAATATTCAAAATGACAAGGGTAAAGCTAAGCCCTATCAGGTAAGGCAGGTGTTACGTGCAATTGAGAAACTGGAGCTTCAATCATGATGCTTGAAACGGATAAATATACCTATCGAGTCACGTGGTCAGAGGAAGATGGTGAATTTGTCGGTCTGTGTGCCGAATTCCCCAGCCTTAGCTGGCTTTCAGTTGATCCCGAGGAAGCCATGAGGGGTGTTCGTTCACTGATAAAAAATTGCGCAAAAGAGATGGCAAAAGACGGCGAGGAGATTCCAGGCCCGATTTCGACGCGGCAATATAGCGGCAAGTTTATGGTGCGTGTTCCGCCAGAAGTGCACAGACAACTTGCTATCGAAGCTGCTGAGTCCGGTGTCAGCCTGAACCGCATTGCCAGCGCGAAGCTCGCCCACTGAACTCAGATAATAGTTCCTTCAGCAACCAAGCAACAGCATTGTAGTTCAGCCCCACATTCCGCCATACTGGCTACCATGCGCATCATTATCGGAATGTCCGGAGCCAGTGGCATCATTTATGGCGTCCGCTTGCTGGAAGTTTTGTCCGCAATCGAAGGCTGCGAGACGCACCTGGTGATCAGCAAGGGTGCAAAGCTTGCGATCAAGCAGGAATCCGACCGTTCCCTCAAAGCCATCGAAGCGCTTGCCGCTGTGGTCCACAACGACCAGAACCTGGCCGCATCCATTTCCAGCGGCTCATTCAAGACCGATGGCATGGTGATTGCGCCGTGTTCGATGAAGACGCTGTCGGCAGTCGCCCATTCCTACGGTGAAAACCTGCTGACGCGCGCTGCGGACGTGGTGTTGAAGGAACGGCGGCCATTGATCCTCGTGCCACGCGAGATGCCCCTGCATGCCGGCCACTGCCGCCTGATGTACGAAGCGTCCCTGCTCGGCGCCATCATCGCGCCGCCGGTACCGGCGTTTTATAACAAGCCGCAAACCGTCGCAGATATTGTGGATGATACGGTCGGCCGCCTGCTGGATCTGCTGGGCATAGACAACGATGTGTGCAAGCGCTGGAATGGGATGAGTTAGATAATTTGGACGTACTTACTCAGGTCCAGCGTATCCGCGCCCGGAATGCGTTTGCGTTCGAACTCCTGCTCCCGTCCAAACGGCTTGGTGGCATCGATCGCTAACCTGCCCCAATGATCCTTGTGCGGGTCGCGGTAGAAACCGGGGATGTCGTGCAGGATAAATGCCCGGGTATCCGCCCGGCCACGTGTCAGATACGCCCAGAACACATCATTGAGGTCATTGATGTCGACGTCCTCGTCCACCACCATGCAGCACTTGCTGTAGTCCAGGTGCGCGCCGAACGCCGCCAGCAAGACGTGGCGCGCGTGGCCTTCGTACTGTTTGCGAATCTGCACCACGGTATTCATCAGGTTGGGATAACAGGCTACGTTGATCACCCCGGGTACCTTGTCGATGAGGTTACGGTAGATGCGTGTGGCAATGGCGAAGTCCAGCGCATGCATGTCCTCCGGTGATCCGCAGTTCAGGCTGTGAAACAGTGCATCCTCGCGCCAGTGCACGTCCAGCACTTCGAACACGGCATTATTGCCCACCGGCACGTAATAGCCCATGAACTCTCCGAACGGGCCTTCGGGCCGCTGCACATTGGGCAGGAAGCGGCCCTCGACGACCACTTCCGTAGTGCTGGGAAACTCCAGGTCGATCGTGCGGCATTTCTGCATGGCAACGGGCTTGCCGCTGATAGCAGCTGCGGCGCTCAGTTCATCTTCATCGATCGGCAGACTGGCACAGGCGGCGATGAAAATTTCCGGTGCAGTGCCGATCAGCAGGACGGCGGGCAATGCATCACCATTCTTTTCCGCCAGTTTCTGGTATTGGGTCAAGTCATGCGTGGATCCCAGGCGGACTCGCAGTTCACTGTCACTGATGATTTGCGAACGATGGAAGGACAGGTTCGCGATTTTGTTTTGCGGGTTTCTGGCCAGGTACAGGGCCGAGGTGATGTAGGGTCCGCCATCTTTTTCGAAATAGGTGATTTGCGGCAGGTCGCTGAGTTTGCCCGAGACCCGCGGAAATTTTTTGTCAATCGCGGCCGTGTTCGCATTGGCCTTGTGAGTGGTGGCTGCCGGGCTTGCCTGCCCGCCCGGGTACAGTTCCGTCCAGCGGCGGCAGAAATTACCGTCCGCGGCGCCGATCATTTCGCACAGACGTTTACGGCTCCCGTAAATATTGCTGACCACCGGCATCCGGGCGCCGATGACATTGCGAAACAAAATGACCTTGTCGCTGAGCTGCTGCAGCCGCTGCGTTACCGCGGCCAGCTCAAACTTCGGATGCACCGGCGTTTCAACGACAGTCAGCTCACCGCGTTTCCGCATGGCTTCAATGTAATCACGCATATGCTTGTTACCTCACTGCTCATCACGTGCGGGGCCATCAGCCACGGACAAATCATCTTCCGGCATGTCGCCAATGGGCATCACGACCTTGCCACCTTCCTTGTAAATGGCGCCGTCCTTCATGATGAAGGATACATTTTTCATCAGCGAAATATCCGCCAGCGGGTCACCGCGCACGGCAACGAGGTCGGCCAGTTTTCCCGGCTCAATGGAACCCAGGGTTTTGTCGATTCTCAATAGCTTTGCGGCTTCAATGGTCGAGCTTTGAATGGCTTCCAGCGGGGGCATTCCAGCAGCCACCATGTAGCCAAATTCATCCGCATTCATGCCGTGCGGAAAGACCCCGGAATCGGAGCCAAACACGATCCACACACCTTTCTTGTAGGCCATGGCAAAGGTCTTGTCGATCTGGTCACCCATCTCCGCCATTTGCTCGCGCACGTCCCGCGCGACTTCCTTTTGTTCCCTGGCCATGCGCGCTGACCACTTGCTGGCAGTCATGGTCGGCACAAAAGCGATGTGTTGCGCCTTCATCATGGCGGCGAGTTCCTCATCCATGAAATCGCCATGCTCAATGGAGTTCACGCCCGCAATGATGGCCCGCCGGATACCTTCAGCGCTGTAAGCATGTGCCGCCACGGTCAGCTTGTAATCCGCCGCGGTTTCCACCACGGCGTTCAATTCGTCCTGCTGCCATTGTGGCCCAAGGCTGGTCTGGGATGGAGTAATCGCACCACCGGTGAGATTGATCTTGATCAGGTCAGCGCCGTCCTTGTAGCGCTGCCGTACCGCTTGCCGTGCCGCGATTGGGCCATCGACCACGCCTTCGACCGGGCCCGGGCTGCCCATGTACTCATGGCGCAATCCGTTGGTGGGATCCGCCAGTCCACCGGTGGTGCCAAGACCCTTGCCGGCGGTGTAAATCCGTGGTCCGTGGATATAGTGCAGATCAATGGCCCGGCGCATCGAGGCACCGAGGTTACGGTCCTGGTCGCCCATGTCACGCACCGTGGTGAACCCGGCCAGCAGGGTACGCTCGGCATAGATTTCTGCGCGATAGGCATAGTCGGCTGACTCCATCAGGAACTTCTCAGTGAACAAGCCGGGAGATACCTCGGTGGTCAGGTGGGTGTGCATGTCCATCAGGCCCGGCATCAGGGTGTAGTCATGCAGGTCGATCACCACCTGGCCTTCGCGTGGCACTGTGTAACCGGGTTCCACGGCCTGGATGTGGTTACCGTCGATGGTAATGGTTACTTCCGCCAGGACCTTACCATCCTTCACGTCGATCATGTGCCCCGCCTGCAGCAGGTATTGTGCAGACAGGGCAATACCGCTTTGCCAAAGCAAGACCAACATCGTGATGATTTTGATTTTCATCGGGAATACCTCGGTAACCTGGCGGTGAAGCCGGCAGCCAGCAGCATCAGGCCAATGCTCACCAGCAATATCCAGACATAAGACCCCAGTGCATCAAAGGCCATGCCGTAGACCACCGGCCCGGTGGAGGTGCCGAGCACAAATGACGCAAACAGGATGCCATAAACCTGCCCGAAATTTTCCACGCCAAAGTAGCGCCCGGTCAGGAAGGCGAGCATGTCGATTTCCGCACCCATGCTGATGCCAATGAAGATAACGGCGAAGAAGGCCAGCGGACCAGTCGCCCCGCCGGCCAGCACGGCAAGGCCAATGGTGGTCAGGAGAAAGCAGGCGATGGCCACAAAGGGCGCAAAAAACCGGTCCATGGCAAAACCAATCAGCACCCTTGATGCCACCAGCGCCGCTCCGAGCGTGGACTGGACCAGGGCTGCGCTGCCGGCCGACATGCCGCGATCCTGCAACATGGGCACGAGGTGCGACAGCACGCCATACAGGCTGAATGACAGCAGGCAAAAGATGATGAATAACTGCCACAGCAAGGGCTGCTTGAGCAGCAGTGGCAAGGGCAGGTGCGTTGCCGAGCTTGTATCAGATGCTTTTTGGCGCAGCTCATCACGGCCGGCCAGATCGTTTGCCGAGGGCGCTTCGCGCAACAGGAAATACACCAGGGGCACGGCAACCACCAGCGTAACCCCGGCCAGCAGGAACCAGGCTGAACGCCAGCCATGGTTTGCGATCATGTACTGCACTGCCGGCGGCACATACACGTAGCCCGTGCCGCTGCCGCCCATGGCAATGCCCAGGGCCAGCGCCCGGCGGCGGTCAAACCAGGCCGAAATGGTGCGCAGATAAGGCAGGGCATTGGCGCCTGCACCCAGTGCACCAATCAAAGTAAACAACAGGAACAGGATCCACAGCTGGTTTGCCAGAACCGGAATCAGCGCCAGCAAAAGGGCAAAGGCAGTGCACGATGGCAGCAGGATTTTCCGGCTGCCGTGCTGGTCAACCAGTTTGCCAATAAAGGGAATTGAACAGGCCAGCGCCACCGAAAAGAACGTCAGCGCCAGGCTCACTTGCGTGCGGCTCCAGCCAAACTCCTCACCCAGCGGAATCATGAACAGGCCCAGCGCACCAAACGCAAACTGGCCCGGTCCGGTGGACATGCCCACCGCAGCGGTCCCGACGATCCACCAGCCGTAATAGACTCCTGCTGGTGCCTGGCCAGATGAACCTGGGCCCGGAGTTTTTATGCCCTGGTCAGCCACGTGGTGTCCTTGCGTCTCCTGTCAACGAAAAAAGGCCCGTTAGCGAAAGTAAGGAATGACTTGCTCGCCAATCAGGCGGATTGCCGCGGCCGGGTCCGGGCCCAGCGGGCCGCCAATGGACACTTGGGTGACTCCGGCTTCTGCCAGCATTTCGATTTTTGCTATCGCGTCCTTAGGTGAGCCTATCACGGCCAGTTGCATCATTTGCGCTGTGACCGCCGCCCGTGCCCCCGCGTAATCACCCGCAGCCACCAGGCGTTGCGTCTCCGCGAAACTCGCCTTGCTCAAACCCACCGTGGCCAGGGCTTCTTCATCGAGGTAATTGCCAAAATAGGCGAGGATGTCCTTCAGGGTATCGGTTTGCGTACCCTTGCCATTCTCCGAGATGGAAAACCAGGCGCAGCCGCACACATCAAAGTCCGCCGGGTTTTTGCCGGCCTTGCGCACGCCTTTCATGATGCGCTCGGTCATCAGCTTCGCTGACTCCGGCGGCGTCACCATGGGCAGGCTGCCATCGCCGAGTTCGCCACTGAGTTCCAGGTCATCATGGGCAAACCCGGATACGTAAATGGGGATGTGTTCGCGAAAGGCCTTGAAGCGCAGGTAGCACTGGTCGGACCAGTGATACACCTTGCCGTCAAATTGGGCATTCTCTCCACGCCACAGGCGTCGCATCAGCTCCACGGCTTCGCGGATGCGCAGCAGGCGATCGGAGGTATCGTAGCCCAGCCAGTTGACCATCTGTTCGGTGTGCATGCCAAAACCCAGCGCCACCCGGCCCTCGCTCAGGTGATCGAGCGTTGCCATGAACCCGGCAATTTCGCCCGGGGAAATCGCGTAGGGTTCCGTGCCATTGGCGCCCACCACGATGTTCCTGGTGTTTTCCGCCAGCGCGGCAATGATGGCCCAGGCGTGGACCATGAACTTGTCGCTGGGAAACCATGCCTGGTCAAAACCAGCCTGGTCGGCCAATATGCCGAGCTTGACGATATCCCGGGGTGTGCCCAGGTGCTGGATCAGGCGAATACCAAAACGCATGTACGCGACTCCATCTGAATTCAGGGAATTTTGGGCGCCAGTTGGTGCAATTCTAACTGCACGCTGGCGGTATCGCTCATGACGTGCGCCACGCCGTCCTGCACCAGGCACTGCAGTTGCATGTTCCGGTTGGCAAGCCCCGCCAGGGCATCGCATGTCGTGGCAGCCACCTGGAAGAGCTTGAGGTTGGGTATGCGCAGCAGGGCCGTGGCGTTTTTTTCCCACCACACAGCAGCGCCGCGGGTGGCGGGCTGGTACACGGTCACTTCGCGCGCCCGGCCCGCTGCGCGCCGCAACAACTGCTCGTCGGGTTGGCCGATTTCCATCCACTGCAGGATCTGGCCGGTGAGATCATGGCGCCACAGGTCCGGTTCCTCCGAGCTGATGCCCTTGCCGAACATGAGCTCATCGTTGGCATTGAGGGCAAATGCAAGGACGCGTAGCATCAACCGTTCCTCGGTCTCCGAAGGGTGCAGGGCCAGCACCAGCGAATGGGTCGCGTAGTAACCGCGGTCCATGTCGCTGAGCTGCAATTCAGCCTTGTAGATCGTTGCCTTGAGGGCCATGCGCGGTGCTGACAGAATGTGGGTTGAGCAATATACCCTGATTTGCCTCGCGGCTGATATTGAGCGACTATTAACCGCATGGCACGCACCCTCACTAAAAGGAGACAGGACCTGAACGTTCTCGTTATTGATGTCGGCGGTAGCCACGTAAAAGTCCTCGCTACCGGCCAGGCCGAGCGGCGGCTCATGGTATCGGGTCCGGAGTTGAAAGCCGGCGCGATGGCAGCCGGCGTGAAAGCGCTGGCCGAGAGTTGGCCTTACGATGTGGTGTCCATTGGCTATCCCGGAATGGTGGTGGCCGAC
>SHZL01000133.1 GCA_009692275.1 Lysobacterales bacterium
CATTATGTTGCCCTTGTGCACCAGGGTCACGCTGTCACGGCCATTGTCGATTGCATACTGAATGGCTTTGCGCACCAGGCGCTTGGAACCAAATGCGGAAATTGGCTTGATACCGAGGCCTGCGCCCTCGAAGAAATCCACGCCCATCTCCTCGCGCAGGAAACGGGCCAGTTTTTCATTTTCAGGCGTTCCAGACTGAAACTCTATACCGCAATAAACGTCTTCCGTGTTTTCGCGGAAAATTACTGCGTTCACATCCTCGGGACGGCGCATGGGCGAAGGCACGCCTTTAAAGTACTCAACCGGACGGACGCAGGCGTACAGATCCAGCTCCTGCCGCAGGGAAACGTTCAGCGAACGGAAACCGCCACCCACCGGGGTCGTCAGCGGACCCTTGATAGCCACTACCAGTTCCTTGATAGCTTCCAGTGTCTCGGCAGGAAAATAATCACCATCATAAATTCCTGCAGCTTTCTCGCCGAGGTAGAGTTCAGCCCAGTGTACTTTTCGCTTCCCGCCGTAGGCCTTTGCCACCGCCGCGTCCCACACCCTGAGGGATGCTTTGGTAATGTCCGGACCAATGCCATCGCCCTCAATCAAACCCAGTATGGGATTGTCAGACACCTGCAAACGATTATTTTGAACAGTAATTTTCTGTCCCGATGTCGGGATCTTGATGTGGCGGTAGCTCATCGATAAGTGTCCTTCTGCGTACAAATGAAATGGTGCCGCAGTATACCTTGAAGCGCAGCGGTCGCATGCTGATGCAGAACTGAATTTAACCGGAAGTTAACCCTGCGCTGGCATAATACTGCAGAAATTATTTTACACACCGGACAGGATCACACTGTTAATTCCCTCCCTCACGCGGTGAAAGAAAAGCGACTTACTTGGCTGGCACTGGCCATTGGGGTGCATTGTGCGTTGCTGCTTCTGCCCTTGCACCCTTTGGGCTTACCGACTGACCTGGGACAGGTTGGGCCGCGGCAGGCAATTACCGTTGACCTGGTGCCTTATCCCCGTGTCATGAAGGCTCAAACAATACCGCACGATGACATTTTCCTGGCATCAAAAGAAACTGCAGCCAAGCCATCCAGGCCAGGCAACAAATTGAGCACGACGCCACCAACACCAATATCGGCCCCGGCCTCGATAGTGGCACACCAGAGCCTTGCCGATGACACCACGACAAAGACGGAAACAAAGCGCATTAGCGCAGCGCGCCTCGTTGACCTGGTATCGCGAATGTCCTTCACGGAGACGCAAGCTCCCGCTCCCCGGCAACTGGGTTCAAGTGAATACAACAAGCAGCCGCCTTCCTGGCGCACGGGAGCTAACGGGAGTGCGCTCATGCCCGAGGGCAATACATTTGACGGGATGATGGCGCCCGGCGAGTCCGAACTTGTCGACCGCTGGCAAGCTGCCGACGGCAGTAGCAACATGGTGATCAATACGCCCAATGGCGAAACGCTCTGCGGGCGTGCAGAAGCTTGGAACCCCATGCAGCCCCTGCTGGAACATCTGATGATGTTCCGCAGCTGCGGTGGTGGCAAGCGAACATTTTCCATGGCCGCGCGCGAGCTACCCTAGCGAATTTCACCAAAAGCCGGGAGTTTTCGCCAATT
This sequence comes from Lysobacterales bacterium, assembly GCA_009692275.1. Lineage (GTDB taxonomy): Bacteria > Pseudomonadota > Gammaproteobacteria > Xanthomonadales > SZUA-36 > SHZL01. The sequence continues at coordinate 1,626 of SHZL01000133.1, forward strand.
CGATCGCCCAACGACCGCCGCCATCATGTTCATCTTGACTGCCTTGCTGTGGCTGATACTGCTAGGCTGGATCATACATTTGTGGTCCATCATCGATGCTGCCTTGTTTGCCCCTGGGCAAGTCCCTGCAAGCCGTTACTACTACAGGGCCTATTGATCCGGGTAACCGAATTGCACCCCGACCGCAACACAGGCTCCATCTGGCAAGCGTCTGCAGGAGCCTTCCCGCGCTGTGATGAAATCCGAATCTCTGCACATTCGCCGGGCGACAAAAGAAGACTGCAGTGCGTAATCTGCTAACATTCCTGCAACTCAGTACCCGACCGGTGGCTGCATGTTTTATCAACCGATATTAATGCCCCTGCTCAGCATGGTGTTGCTGACCTGCCTGGTCTGGTTGTTCATGTACATCACTCGTTTAAGCGAAATGAACAGCAGGAAGATTCACCCCCAGCAGCTTGCTACCCGGGCCGAAGCAGCTTCCGTGCTGACACGCTCCGCGGTCCCGGCAGACAATTTCAAGAACCTGTTTGAAATGCCGGTGCTGTTTTACGTGATCATCCTGCTTTCACTGGTATTGTTAATCCAGGATGAAACACTGGTGCGACTGGCCTGGGCTTTCGTGGCTTTGCGGCTACTCCACAGCCTGATTCATTGCACTTACAATCGAACCATGCACAGATTCGCTGCGTACCTTGCCAGCTCACTCGTTTTGATCGCCATGTGGATCAGGGTGAGCGCGTACGTGTTGACGCAATGAAGCCGGGGCAGGCAGCAGCAGGCGGCCACGTTAACGGGGGGTGCCTGTGTGGCGCCGTACGATTCACCGTCACGCTGCCCAGCAAGTGGTGTGCACATTGCCACTGCAACATGTGCCGACGCGCCCACGGCGCGGGTTTTGTTACCTGGTTTGGCGTGGATAGCGAATACTTCAAATTAACGCAAGGCGAGCAGTTGCAATGGTATGTTTCATCGCCGGGAGCAAGGCGCGGGTTCTGCCGGGTTTGCGGCAGTAGCATGCTGTTCGAATCCAGCCGTTGGAGTGGCGAAACACACATCGCCCTGGCTTGCGTTGACGGCCCCATAGACCGCGCACCACAGGCCAACGTGTTTTGGGACAGCCACGTCGAGTGGATGCCGCAGAACGAGGTGCTTAAAATCATTCCCGGTTAGGTAGCGGGGACGGCAGCACTATGGAAATGAACTGGCTCAGGCCCAGTGAATGGGCTCCAGTCCATGTTCCTGCAGGTAGCTGTTGGCCTGCGAGAAGTGTCGGCAGCCGAAAAATCCACGATGCGCTGACAGGGGCGAAGGGTGTGGCGCCTTCAGGACGAGGTGCCTGGACCGGTCTATGGCATCCCCCTTCTTGGCCGCATAACTCCCCCACAAGAGAAAAACCAGGTTGTTCCTGTGTTGATTCAGTTCGGCCACGATCCGGTCGGTAAAGCGCTCCCAGCCTTTACCCTGGTGCGAGCCTGCCTGGCCTTGCTCAACCGTAAGCACTGCGTTGAGTAGCAGCACGCCCTGCTCCGCCCAGTGCTGCAGATTGCCGTTTGACGTGCACGGCACCCCGAGGTCCGATTCTATTTCCTTGAAGATATTGACCAGCGAAGGTGGAGTCTGCACCCCGTCCTGCACGGAAAAGCACAAGCCATGTGCCTGGCGTGGCCCGTGGTAGGGATCCTGCCCAAGGATGACGACCTTTACCTGCTCGAAGGGGGTCGAGTCCAGCGCATTGAAAATCAAGGCCCCGGGAGGATAAATCACCGCACCCTGTTTCTTGCGTTGCAGCAAAAAGGTTCTCAATTCCTGCATGTAGGGCTGATGAAACTCGTCCTGCAGGCAATTCTTCCAGCCAGGCTGGAGTTGTATTTCCCGGTCTTGTGTCATGTGAAATCTTCCCGGGTCACTTGAAACCCGATAGTTCAGCCCAGGCTCTGCTGGCGGTGATGTACTATGTCGCGGACCTCTGCCCAAAAACAATAGCAAATTGACCGGAATCACATGCATATCAAAACCGATGTAGTAATTATTGGAGCGGGCCCCGCCGGCTTGTTCCAGGTCTTCGAACTGGGCTTGCTGGATATCCGTGCCCACGTGATTGATTCACTGAACAACGTTGGCGGCCAATGTACCGAGCTTTATCCGGACAAGCCCATTTACGATATACCCGCCATCCCGGTTTGCGGTGCACAGGAACTGGTTGACCGCCTGATGCAGCAAATAAAGCCCTTCCATGCCGAGTTCCACCTCGGGCAGACGGTGACCGGCCTGCAAACGGGCGAAGGCGGGCGTTTCCTGCTGGAAACCAGCAACGGGCAACGCTTTGATACCGCTACCGTTATCATTGCCGCCGGGCTCGGCGCATTTCAGCCGCGCCGCTTGCGGGTGCAGGGAGCAGAACCATGGGAAAACTCCCGCATCCACTATCGTGTAAGCGACAAGGAGAAAATTGCAGGCAAAAAGATCATTATCCTCGGAGGCGGTGATTCGGCCCTGGACTGGACGCTGGAACTGCATGGCAAAGCCAGCCATATCACCCTGGTGCACCGCCGCGACGAATACCGTGCGCAGCCGGCCTCCGTCAAGAAAATGAAAATGCTGGTGGAAGGCAAGTTACTGAAGGAATTCCAGGGCAATACACGCGGGGTGTTTGAAACAGGAGGAAGTTTCGGCGGACTGAACATATCAGACCTGGAAGGCAATATGCATCAGATCGCCGCCGACGAGGTCTACGTCTTTTGGGGCTTGTCACCCCATCTTGGCCCCATAGCAGATTGGGGCCTGGACCTGGATAAGCGCAGTATCCACGTGGACACGGAAAAATTCCAGACCAGTATTACCGGCATCTACGCTGTGGGTGATATCAACACCTACCCCGGCAAGAAAAAACTTATCCTCAGCGGCTTCCACGAAGCCGCCCTTGCCGCCTTTGCGGTCCAGCAGTACCTGCACCCGGAGCAGAAAGCCCGACTGCAATACACCACGACCAGCCCCATTATGCATCGCCGTCTCGGCCTGGAATCCTGACCCTGTGCGGTATGCCCCACCTAAGGAAAACATCATGCACAAGAGCCAACTAGCCGGATTCATCATTGATTGCGAGACTGACGACCTCGAAGCAGCGGCTTTATTCTGGAGCAGTGCACTGGGCATTAAGGCCCGCGGGCCCGACGGCCCGGCGTATGTCGCGCTGGATACACGTCCCGAGGATTACCATCTCGAAGTACAAAAAGTATCCCACCCCAGCCGCGTGCACCTCGATATTGAGGCCGATGACATCGAAGCGGAAGCAAAGCGACTTGAAGCGCTGGGTGCGCGCCGCATCGGCGCGGTCGGGAGCCGGGTGGTCATGGAAGCGCCTACCGGGCAGCGTTTTTGCGTGGTTCGCCCACAGCGGGCCAATTTCGAAAACACGGCAAATACCCGGGACTGATCCCCGCTATTCCGGCCTTATTCCGACAAGGGATTTGACTTGCCGTGGACCATCCAGTCTGGATACCAGTTGCGATATAAGGGTTGTAGCAGCAGCGGGGCCTTGAACGGACGCCATTGTCCTGCAGGCAAAGCCAGGCGGTCAGCAATCGCAATCAATGCGCGCGGATTGAAACCCAGTCCGAGGTGGGTCCCGCCAACGTGTATATTTTCAACGTCGGCGCGATCTGATATTTCTACCGTACTTTGCCAGGCAACGACTCCGTCGCCGCGTGTGTAGAGGGCAGTGGTTGGCACCGGCGGAGGTGTGGCCAGGTTGCGCAACATGGCCGGTGGCATGTCCTTGTAGCGGACATGGCTGATCAGGTCAAAAATCCTGTGCACATTACTGGAACTCGGGTGGCCGCGAAATGGGCTGCCCATGGAAATTACCCGGCGCACGACGTGCGGCATTTCACGCGCTAACTCACGCGCATAGACTCCGCCGAGGCTCCATCCGACCAGACTCACCTTTTGGCCGTAACGATCGGCCAGTTCAGTGAGGCGATCGCGCATGCCCTGGTGCAGGCGCAGGCTGTAACCCATGTTGTAGCCCAGCCCGGCAAGAAATTTACGCAACGGATGCGTGCTTCCTGAGCTTGCAAGAAAGCCGGGCAGGACCAGTACCGGGTGTCCGTCTCCCGCTGGAAGAAAGCGCTTGAGCGCAAACATGGGAATCATTGCAGCCGCGTCATAGACGGCCCTGCTTTCCAGCAAAAGCAGCAAGCGCGAGGGGCGATGCGAGTGATCGACTGGCGTCGAGGTTCGACTCTCCCGGTGTGTCAGTTTCATTTACTGGTTTTCCTGCTGAGTGAGTCCATCGCACCCTGCAAGGCCTTGCTTGCGCTCCTGAGACGCTGCACGGCCTCGGACGCATGTTCCGGTGGCCGTTCTTTTTTCGCCATTGCGCGGGATGTAGCACGCTTGTGTTTGCCTGCCGCAGCTTGCGCCCCGGCCTCCAGATCCTGCACTGCATGCTCAAGGCACAGGCCTAACCGGCCAAGGTCGGGGATGACGGTGTAGCAGGATGTCAGTCCCAGTGAAATCCGGCCGGCATAACTGAGCACAACAATGGTAAGCCCCAGCCCGTCCAGGATCGGCGCCATGCCAAACAGTTGCTTGATGCGCGCTCCGGCCAGATAAAGCGGAACTGGCGGGCCTGGCACATTGGTAATGGTCAGGTTAAACAGAGGCCTGTGGCGACCGCCAAGCCGGGTGCGGGAGTAAAGCCGCGCTGCTGCTGCCAGCGTTTCGGAAGGAATAAACTCGGCGATCTTATTGGCTGGTATGGCGCTGGAATAGATTTTCGCAGCTTGCGTGCTGCGGCGGACTTGCCACAAGCGGTCCAGGGCATCATCGCTATCGGTCGCGAGGTTGACCAGCATCGCTGACACCTGGTTGCCCGCACAACCCTTCTGGTCATTGCTGCGCACTGAAACTGGCGCCATTGCAACAAGGGGCTTTTCCGGCAGGGCGCCGCGCTCGAGCAGATATTCCCGCAATCCACCTGCGCACACGGCCAGCACCACGTCGTTAACTGTTGCCCCCTCCACTGCCTGGCGCAGACTGCGGAAACGTTCCAGGTCAAAATCCACCGCAGCATAGGTCCTGCTGGATGAAACCGATTGGTTAAGCAGAGAGGCTGGAGCAGAAAGCAAACGGGGTGGCGGTTCGATGTACAAAGCCCGTCGTTTTGCATAGGCCTGGACCGCGCCAGCCGCCACCTCACCCACAAACTTGCCCAGTTCTATGGACTTCCGCCCCAGCCTGGAATATGCCTCAGCAACTACCTTTCCTGCTGCGGGTGCATCTTCAGGCTGCCACTCGTCCACCAGGTCGACCACGCGGGGTTTTGCGCTGGTGTCCAGCAAGGCTCCCATCAATTCCACCCCGGAGCCCCCATCGACCGCAGCGTGATGCACCCTGCTTATCACCGCGAAGGAACCACGCGCCAGTCCGGGCACGTGATCCAGGCCCTCCACGAAACTCAACTCCCACAATGGCTGATTGCGCGCCAGTGTTTGCCCGAATATCTGGGCAGCAAGCTGCAGCAGTTCCTGCCACCCCCCCGGGGTGGGCAATCTCAGCCTTGGCAGGTGGCGGCCAAGTACGAATTCCGGATCGTTGATCCAGTAGGGATGAGCAAGGCTGAGCGGCACTTCCACCAGGCGTTGCCTGAATATGGGAGAACAAACCAGCCGGCTCTTGATGTGCGCGCAAAATTTCCTGTAGTTGTAGGAAGCCGGCGCATCGCGGGAATCCATCAAGTACACGCCACCGATGTGCATCGGGGTGTGGTCGCTTTCCAGGTAGATAAAGGATGCATCCTGCGCCGACAGCGTGCGCATGTCAGGTTTGGCTCCTGGAAGGCAAATCATCCTCCGGCAGGGTTTTCCATTGAGAAACATCCAGCGCGGCACGGTACCCATGCCAGGTGGCATAAGCCAGCCAGGGTA
>SHZL01000134.1 GCA_009692275.1 Lysobacterales bacterium
CATCGCGGGCAAAAGCATTGAACGCGTCCAGCCATTGTTGGCTGCCATCAAGATAGCGGCGCACGAATTTGGGTTTGAAGTCCTGGTTAAGGCCGAGCAGGTCCTGCATGACCAGTACCTGCCCATCGGTTTGAGCACCCGCGCCAATGCCAATGGTGGGTATGGCCAGCGCGGCGCTGATTTCAGCCGCCAGTGTTTCGGGCACACATTCCAGCACGATGGCGAAGCATCCGGCTGCCTGGCAGGCAATGGCTTCGGCTTTGAACCGTTCACGCTCGGCCGCGCTGCCCCCTTGCACATGAAAGCCACCCAGCTGGTTGACCGATTGCGGGGTAAGGCCAATGTGGCCCATCACCGGCACGCCCGACTGCACGATGTGGGCGATGGTGTCCGCATTGCCGGCGATTCCTTCCAGCTTCACGGCTTCCGCTCCAGCCTGCATCAGTCTGCCAACGGCATCCATGGTGTCGGCCAGGGACTTGCGAAAGGACAGAAAAGGCAGGTCTCCAACGATGAATTTGCGCGGCGCACCCTTACGCACAGACGCCACATGCCAGGCCATCATCTCGACCCCGATGGAAAGCGTCGTGTTGTGCCCGTGCATGACCATGGCGGCGCTGTCACCCACGAGGATCATGTCTACATCCGATTGGTCAAGGATGCGCGCCGAGGTGTAGTCGTAGCAGGTTACTACGACGAGTTTTTCGCCATTGCGTTTGCGTTCCGGTAATTTGAGGATATTCACAGCGCCACCTCCTGCCGGTCTGCGGCCGTTTGGGAGTCGCGATACAGTTCCACAAAAGCCTGGTACACCGGTTGCAGCGGATCGCCACTCAAGGCATTAAGGTTGCGTCGAATCGTATTCATATCGCCGCGATTGAGCGGCCCGGTGAGCGCGGCCTCAGGTTTGTGTGGGGGATTGGACACGAAGTTGTGCACCACCTGCTGCAGATAGGGCGCAAGCGTTTCCGGCGGCAAATCCATCCCGGCGAATCCTTCACTGGCTGCCTGCCACAGGATCTGGCTGAAATTGCCCGCCATGACGCACAAGGCGTGATAACGCGGCTTGTCTTCCAGCCGGACCGGGAAGTGCGGGTTGCGGAGGCCGGGCAACAGGGTGCTGAAATCGTGGCCCTGGTCCACCATGAAAGGAATTTTCTGGTATTGCTCAAGCGCGTAAAGCTCATGGCCGAACGTCATCAGCGGGTGAGCGCCCACAACTCCGGGAATAGTCAGCGCGCCGGAACAATGCAGCAGGGTTTTCTGGTGCAGGAACGCATAACGGCTGATCAGGTCGGCAATGGCGCCGTCAGAAACCAGCAGTAAGACGTGGCTGGCTGGCTGCAGCGTGGCTTTCAGGCGGGCCCGGGGGTTGGGGGTGGAATGCGTATTTACATCCGCCGCGCCGTCTCGTGACCAGGCGGACACGGGCAAGCCCAAGAGTGTGAAATAGTGGCGCATGTGCCGCGCAAGGCGGCCGCCACCCAAAATGGCGTAGTGTGTCATAGCGGTACCTGTCCTTAAGGATCAAGTCCTTCGTTGTGCCATTGTATACGCAGTCTCTTCCGCGGGGCAATGAAATCCCGGCCATCAGGTCCTGGGTTATGCCCGGCGTGGCGGACCCAGCGGCAATCCCTGCCCAATGGCCGTAGCTTGTGCGACTTTCCTGATGTACCTGCAGAAATCCTGGTCCTCACCAATCAACAGCGTGTCGAGAGCGTCACGGAAATCCTCCCGCGCGCACCACTCGCGCATGTAGTCATGCCAGGAACTCCAGCGGCGCTGCTTTTCGATGTGCACTCCTTCGTCGTAGAGCATGATGTAGGCACGCTCGAACAACGAAATCAGCATGCTGAAGATCACTGTCATGCGTTCGTGTTGCTCTTCGGTCAGCGCCGGGGTCTTGTTCATTGAGAACAAGTGCAGGTCGGGGTGCTCCAGCACCACGCGCAGGAATTCCTGGTAATTGTCGGAAATGGATTCATACACCAGTTCCTCCTCATTCTTGCGTTCCTTATGCTGCTCATAGACAAACACGGAAATAGCCAGTGGCAGACCGATCACGGTCACTACGTAGCTTAGAAGTTCCCAGGTTTCCAGCTTCATCATCAATCTCCAGTATTAGCCGGACCGGCTGTCGACATCATCTTCGTCCTCGTCCGCGGATAGCTTTTCCAGCCGGGCTTTTTCAACCCGGTGTCCCTCGACCTCCAGCACCGTCATGCGGTAATTACAACAGGTGATGGTTGCGCCCACCTGCGGCATGTCCTGCAGGGTATCCATGAACAGGCCGGACAGCGTGTTGGCGTCGAGATCATCCGGCAGGTCAATGTCGAGCACTTTTTCCAAATCGCTCAGCGGAATAAGGCCATGGGCTTCCCAGGTCCGCTCAGACACCTTGACGATGGGGTATTGCGATTCGCGCTCGTCCGTTTCATCGGCTATTTCGCCCACGATTTCTTCCAGCAGATCCTCCATGGTGAGCAGGCCGGCAAGAGAACCGTACTCATCGACAACGAAGGCCATGTGCGCCCGCCGGGAACGCATATTCTCAAACAGGCGCGAAACCGGCAGGGTCTCCAGCACGATCAGTGGCTCGCGAACGTATGCGCGCAGGTTGTTCCAGGGATTCGGCCTTCCCTCCAGTGTGGCGTTGAACAGGTCCTTGGTCAGGATCATGCCCAGAAGTTTGTCGGTGCTGCCGTCAATGACGGGAAAACGCGAGTGCGAGGTGCTTAACACCAGAGCAATGTTTTCCCCGGGTGATTTCTGCAGGTCGATCATGTCGATTTCAGTGCGCGAAATCATGACCTCTTCCACGGTGCGCTCGCCAAACTCGAACATATTGCTCAACATCGCCGCATTGCCGGAAGCCAGTTCACCATGCTCATCGGAAGTAACGATCATGTCCTGCAACTCGTTGCTGGTCATGACATCGGCGTGCGATGACTGGGCCACGCCGAACTGGCGCAAGACATAGGAAGTGCTGTTACTCAACAAGCGGTTCAGCGGGTAGGTCAGCAGGTAAAAGGCCCGCAAGGGATAGGCCACCCACAGTGACACCGGCTCCGGTTTGCGGATGGCAAAGGTCTTTGGCACCTGTTCGCCCAGGACAATATGCAAGGACGAGAAAACCAGGAAACCAATGATAAAGGAGGTGGTATGCAAGGCCTCATATGACATATTCCAGTGCCGGAACAGAGGTTGGAGCAGGTTTGCCACCGCAGGCTCGCCTATCCAGCCCAGCCCCAGTGAAGCCATGGTGATACCCAGTTGGCATGCGGCGAGGTAGGACTCCAGGTCAGCCATGATCCTGCGGGTCAACATGGCTGTGCGGAATCCCTGGTCAACCAGCTGGTTAATGCGCACCCCCTTGGACTTGACCAGCGCAAACTCCGCGGCAACAAAGAAACCATTCAGGGCGAGCAGCAAAGTGACCAGCAGCAAACTGGTGAGTGAGCTATTCATTCCACGGTGAACTGCTGCATGGAGACATTCCGGAAGAAGTGAGTTAGCGATATTATAACGATTGAGTGAAAAAAGCAGAGTTGGGCAGGAAGCAAACCGCTAATGATCAGGCGACTCAACTCACAAGCTTTGAATATGATTAAGAAACAGGACAACTTGATTTTTTGTTAAAAGAGCGTTTTAATGGCGCTTAGTCCTGCCATCAGAGCGGGTAATGTCAAACCATCCGGAGCGGCAGTATGAAAAATTTACAGATTCTCAGGGCTAGCATGGCTCTTGCTTTGCTGTGCACGTCCTCGGCACTTTTTGCGCAAGAGGACGAGCCACAAGGCGAGATGAATGGAGTGTTGGAAGAGGTAATGGTCACGGCCACCCGACGCTCTGCAGAAAACATCCTGACCACACCGGTTGCCATCACTGCCCTGACCGGGGACCGGGTAATGACCTTCGCTATACGCGACCTTAATGACATAGCTTCCGACGTTCCGGGATTATCATCGGGATCGGTCGCCGGCTTCGGTTCTGCCCAGTTTTCCATGCGCGGTGTGTCTGAAACCACCATCATCGTCTACAAGGAATCACCCGTTGCGGTCATGATGGATGATTTCGTGATCCCGCATATGCAGACGTCCGACCTGGAAATGTTTGATATAGAAAACATTGAAGTTCTGCGCGGCCCGCAAGGTACGCTGTTCGGTAAGAACACCACTGGCGGTGTTATCAGTGTGCGCACCAAGCGCCCGGATCTGGGAGAGAACTACGCTCAAACCCAGTTGCAGTATGGAAGCTTTGGCACCACCAATGCCAACGCGGCACTGAATCTTTCCGTAGGCGACACCTTGTCTTTCCGCTTCGCTGGCATGTATTTGAACTCTGACGGTTACTACAAGAACAATGCTGTTTACGGACCCATCGGTGCGCCTTTCCTGCTTGGTTCAGCTATTTACATGAAATCGAAATATGACGGCCAGTCAGGTGCCGGCGACGGCAGCAATATTGGTGGCGATGACGTGTTCACCGGGCGCGCCAAGGTGCTGTGGGCTCCCACCGATGACCTTAATTTGCTGTTCCAGTACGAAATGGTGCGCGACAACGGAGATACCCCGCCCATCGTGCAGGAATCACAACCGGGAATGCTGGTCCCTTTGTGGGGATACCCCGTAGGAACCGGCGATCCCCTCAAAAGGGCCGGCATAACGAACCGGGACGAAGACATCCTCAACCTGAACGGCGGTCACCAGGTCGATATCGATGGCTACTACCTCAATTCGGACTGGGCCTTCACTGACAATTACACGCTCTATTTCAATGCTGGCACGCGCAAACAGGAATCCCGTTTGCCCAGCTCTTACGTAGGTGTGACCGGGCCAATATCCCTGTTTGACGCAAGCCGTGACGACAATCGCAAGACCCAACAGTTGGAAGCCCGCGTGGGTTCAAACCTGGACGGCCCGTTTAACTTCACTACAGGTGCTTTTTTTCAGAAAGATGATACCGAGTTCTGCGTGGTGCAGATTGTCGGCTTCCTGGATGGTTTGCCCCTGGGCACTCCCCCGGACTACTTCAATGATCATCCCAGGCTGCTGTGTAACAAGCAGGATGGAAAGGCGGGGGCTCTTTACTTTGACGCTACTTATGATGTGACCGATGATTTCCATATCTCGGCGGGATATCGCTATAGCAAAGAGAAGAAGGATTGGGCCGGACGTTCGATGCGGTTTTTCCTGGGTGGCGTACCCGTATCGGAACTGGACGATTGGCTTGACGGCGCCGACTTTGAAAAATACCCCGAGGGCGTGGTGTACAACAGCCACAGCTGGACCGAACCGAGCTACCGCCTGGTTCTGGGCTATGACTTTAGCGATGATCAGTTTGGATATTTCAGTTTTAACCACAGCTTCAAGAGCGGTGGTTACAATGATCAACTGGGCACCACGCTGGATCCGATCACGGATTTCGCGGCTGAACCCACCAGTCCTGAAATAGCCGACTCATTTGAAATTGGTTACAAAGCCACGTCTGAGGATGGCGCCGCGAGCTTCGCTATTGATTCCTATTTCGTCAAATACAAAGATGCACAAAAAACCTTCAACGTGTCTTTCCCTGACGGGCAGCAGGAAACATTGTTCTTCAATGCGGCGACCCTGGATGTCTGGGGTATTGAAGCAGAAGGGGCCTGGGCGGTTTCCGATTCATTCCTCGTGCGCTGGAACGGTTCCTACATGCACGCCCAGTTTGGTACCTTCGAGGCGGACACGGACTATGACGGCATCATCGACGTAGACCTCAGTGGCAAGCCAGTCACCCGTGTTCCCAAGTGGATGGGAACCGTTGGGGGCACCTATACGCACCCGATTGGCAACCGGGGCAATAACCTCGAGTTTAGCCTGCGGGTTGCCTATGAAGGTAAATCCATTGCCAGCTATATCGATCTGCCCGGGGGCCATGATCCGTTCCTGAACGCGAAAACTCTGGTCGATTTGAACCTGACGTACCGCGATTCCAAAGACCGCTACTACCTCAGCTTGCTGGGCAGCAACCTGCTGGATGATCGCTATCGCACAGCCTCACTGGCTGTAGCCACAATTTGGGTCATGTCTGCTTACGGACCGCCGCGGTACTGGGGCATAGAGTTTGGCGGCATACTGGGACTGGACAAGGAAGAAATGTCCGCTCCGTCAGCACCGCCACCACCGCCACCGCCACCCGCGGCGCCGGCGAATCCAGATCTGGATGGCGACGGCGTGCTGAATGAGAAAGACAAGTGCCCCAACACCCGCCCTGGTGCAGTGGTAGACCTTGACGGTTGTGAAGTGGAAGCAGTTATTTCCCTGGAAGGGGTGCACTTTGAATTCGACCAGGCGACCTTGACCCCGGAAGCTATGGCCATCCTCGACAAGGCAGCCGGATTGCTGCAGTCACAGGAAAAAGTGGTAGTGGAAGTGGCCGGTCACACCGACAGCGTGGGTTCGGAAGAGTACAACCAGAAGCTGTCTGAACGCCGCGCCATTGCCGTGAAGGACTACCTGGAAAGCAAGGGCATCACCGCCAACCGGCTGACCGCCATGGGTTACGGTGAAGCACAACCGGTAGCCAGCAATGACACCGACGCAGGACGGGCACTCAATCGCCGCGTGGAGTTGATCGTACTGTCCCGCTAAAGAACCATGGAAGAACCATGGGGTCAGAGTACATTTTCTTTGATGGGGGCTTTTCTACCCACGGCCTTCTGTGAAAATGTACTCTGACCCCATCCGTTACCATCCGTTAGGTCAGTGCGTGGCTGCAGGCATGCCCAGCAATTCAAACGCTGCATCCAGCACCAGCGGCCAGGTGCTCGAATCTGGATCGATCATTTCGAAATGGCCTGACTGTGTTGCTTCAATCAGGCGCACCTGGTCATTAGCGGCTTCAGCCGCTGCGAAGTAGCGACGGCCTGCCCGCCGGCTGAATGCCCTGCGGCGATCGCACGGGATGTGTCCAGGGAATATTCATCGGCCACACTGAGCATTTTATCGGCTGACTGTGCGATGTCCTGAAATGTGCCAGGCCACCCACCGCCTGCGTCACCGATGCGCCGGTACTCAACAGTCCAGGTGGCAATGCCGCTGCGCGTGAAGGCGTCGGCGAGTTTACCGATATGGTGGATATCAAACTCCGACAACCAGCAGCCGCCATGGATCAAAATCATGACCGGGAAAGGTCCCGGTCCGTCCGGCAGGCGCAGGTCGGCGAATTGCAAAGGCCCGTCGCCATAGGGGATGCGCGTATCGGGGGTGTAATAGGGGAATGCGGCGAGGTCATCCGAGGTCATGATGGCCGGCCGCATTTCTTCAGCCATCATGGGCGCATTGCCTGGCAGGAAGGCGAACAGTAAAAAAAGAATAACACCGTGCGCATCTTTGCCTCCTGGGCCATGAGAACGCACTGACAGTTAGTGGATTCACAGTGGGGGGCAGGCTAGCACGGTATTCGGAATTGCTTCAACGAAG
>SHZL01000135.1 GCA_009692275.1 Lysobacterales bacterium
GTTGCCGCCAAAGGTATTGAAATAGTGGAACTTGCGTGAAAACGCCTCGGCGATGGCCGGTGTAGTGACCACCGCAGCCAGCGGATGGCCATCCCCGATGGGTTTGCCGAGGGTCACGATGTCCGGGATCACCCCCGAGTCTGCAAAGCCCCACATATGATCGCCGAGACGGCACAGCCCTGACTGGACTTCATCCGCAACGCACAGGCCGCCAGCCGCGCGCACTTGCTCATACGAAGATTTGAAATAGCCTTCAGGTGCAGTAAACAGGCCGCAGGCGTCAAAAATTCCGTCAAACAGCAGCATGGCCGGCTTGCGCCCGCGCCGGTCCAACTCCTCGATGGCATCACCCACCAGGGTGGCATACTTCAGCCCCAGGTCGGCTTCGCCATAGCGGAAGGTACCACGGAGCCCGTCGGGAGGTTCGACGGCAACGAGGTAATCGGGGCGATCCGCGGCCGGATATTCAGCCGTGGAGAGTTCCGTTACCACCATGGAATTGCCGTGGTAGGAATCCCTGCTGACAATCGCGCCGTCATTGCCGGTGACTGTGCGGGCAATGCGAAACGCCAGGTCATTGGCCTCAGTACCGGTGCAGACAAACATGCATACCTTGAGATCACCAGGGAAGGTGGCGCCCAATCGTTCGGCGTAACGCACCACTTTCTCGTGCAGGTAACGGGTATGGGTATTGAGGGTCGCAGCCTGCTCACTCAAAGCCTTGACCACGTGCGGGTGGCAATGCCCCACGGATGCCACGTTGTTGTAGCAATCGAGGTAACGCTTGCCGTCGACATCAAACAACCACACGCCTTCCCCGCGCACGAGGTGAACCGGCTTGCTGTAAAACAGACGGTAGGCCGGGCCCATGGCGCGCTGGCGCCGGCTGAGCAGATCTTCCTGCATGTCCTTCTCCTTGATTCCTGTTGTCTGCGTGTTCATGCGCAAGCCACCCGCAAATTCTTCCCGAACTCCCCGCCATCCAGCGCGGCCAGTGCCTTGAGGCTGGCCAGGACACCCGGCATATCAGCACTGATAAAGTCCGGAGGATGTCGCATAGTACGCTGGCGGAACTCACTTAATTGCAACGTCAGGATTTGGCGGGCGATCATCAAGTCCAGCAGCAGGTCAGTATCATGTGCCGCCAGCGGCGTCACTCGGTGAAAACCGCGGCACAGGGCCGCAGCTATTGCCGAAGGTGCTTCGCTCCCTTCGCTAAAGAAAGCAGCAGTGACTGCCAGGTCTGCGATCAGCGGGCCATGAACCATGTCCCCGAAATCTATCACACCGGCCACGTGCTCGGAGCTGGCCGAGTCGCGCAGCAAATTGGCGCCGTGGGCGTCCTGGTGAATGATCTGGTGGGGCAGGCGTTTGAGCGCGGGAAAGGTGCTGGTTTCCAGGCGTTGCAGGATGGGCCCGACCAGGTCCCCGACATCCGCCGGGAGCAAGCCCAGCAACTGGGGCCTGAAAATCAGGCCATTACTGCTGTCCCACGGCATGAAATGCCCTGCGGCGGGGTGGGAAAAGCCCTCCAGCGCGCGATTCAGCCGGGCCAGGAAAGCACCCACTCCCTCAAGGCCAGCCAGCGACGGCGGCGGGCCCTCCTGGTAGCGAATACCGGGCAGCCAGCTCAGCAGGCGCACCGCATGTTGACCCTTCTCACTTGCGGTGTGGTACACCACGTTGCCATCCAGGCCCCTGTGTTGGCGCGGCACCGGGATATCCCCATCCCGGCCGGCAATATGCAACAGCGCCTGCACCTGGAAATCAACCACTGCCGGATCCTCACCGGCAGATGAAATCTTCAGTACAAACTGGCGACCATCCGCAGTGGTCACCCGGCTGTTCTGATCGCGTTCACCATCAAGCGGCTGAAACCTGCCTGCAATACCGAAACAGGAGCGGGCAATTTCGCGCAGGCGCTCCTCAGGCAATGTGGGCGGATCGAAGTTGAGATCCGCGAGGGTTAATTCGTGTTCGCTGGTGTTCATGGGTCGATCATCATAGGCCATTGCATGGCGCTTCAAGCGGCCTGGCGCACCCTGTGCCTGACCTCGTTTCCCACCGCCGGGTTCAAAGGCACCCATTGCGACAGCACCAGCGCAACCACAGCCATGGCCGCGCCCAAAAGAAAAACCATGGCGGGTGAAACCAGCCAGATCAAGCCAAACGTAAAGGGGATGAATACCGCGGCAATGTGGTTGATGGTAAACGACACTCCTGCGCTGGAGGCGATGTCCGCCGCATCAGCAATTTTCTGGAAGTAACTCTTGATGGCAATCGCCATCGCGTACAGCAGTTGGTCCAGCACGAACAACACGGCCGCGAGCCACGCCACTTTGACAAACGCATAGGTGGTGAAAATGACGATCAGGCCCAGGTATTCCAGGGTCAGTGCAACGCGTTCGCCAAAGCGGGTGATGAAGCGGCCAACCCAGGGCGCAGCAAACGTGTTCACCACGTGGTTGGCGAGGAACAGCAGCGCAATGTCCACGGCGCTGTAGCCAAATTTCTCCACCATCAGGAAGCTGGCAAATACCAAAAAGATCTGGCGCCGCGCGCCGCTCATCAAGGTCAGGGCATAGAACAACCAATAGCGCTGGCGCATGAGCAGGTGCTTGCGCTGCGCAACCTTCTGCGGAAACGCCGGAAACATCAGCCACGCAGCCAGGGTTAACAACACGGCAGACCCGCCAGCCAGCACGTAGAGGGCGGTATAAGAAAGGCCCAGGTACGACATGCCCAACCATACGCCGATGTAAGCAACCAGGGCCGCCAGGGAAGCGGCTGCCGATAACCGCCCCATCACCACCGGGGCCCGCACCGTATCTATCCATTGCATGGTCAGCGACTGCTGCACGGTATAGAAATAATGGAATCCCGTGGACATCAGCAGGGTGGTGAAATACAGGCCGTATTCCGTGGGCAGGAACCCGGTCAGCGCGACCCCTGCGCCAAGCAACAGGATCGAGAGCACGGTAAAGGTCTGTTCGCGCATGATCAACAGCACCAGCACCGAGGTAAGGGCCAACAAACCCGGGATTTCGCGCACGCTTTGCAATATGCCGATCTCACGCCCGGTGAAAGCGGCCTTTTCAATCACGAAGTTATTCAGCAGGACTTCCCACATCGCAAAAGACAGGGCGGCGGCAAAAGCCGTGAGCAACAGGAATACCTCGGGGTTGGCGGCCAGGCGATGGAAGGTGCGCATGCGGGTTTGATGCATTACGCATTGCAGCACAGGCTAGCTGGCGCTTCAACCCGGGTGAATTGGGCCGGGATGATCACTCCCATTGCCCCTGGCTATCAATTCCATTGGAAAAAACAATTTCAACTATCCACGCATTGGGACTAAGGTGCATGTCAGAGGCATTTTGCCCCCGCATTCACCAATGCAGTTGATCACACACAATGGAGGTTTCACTACCATGGCACTTAAAGGCACCAAAACCGAACAGAATCTCAAGGACGCATTCGCCGGTGAATCACAGGCCAACCGGCGTTACCTTTACTTCGCACAGCGCGCCGATGTTGAAGGCTACAACGACGTCTCCGCCGTGTTCCGCTCCACCGCAGAAGGTGAAACCGGGCATGCTCATGGCCACCTCGAGTATCTCGAAGAATCCGGTGATCCGGCAACCGGCCTGCCCATCGGCCCCACGGCTTCCAACCTCAAAGCCGCCATTGCCGGTGAGACCCATGAGTACACCGACATGTACCCCGGCATGGCCAAAGCTGCCCGCGCAGAGGGCTTTGACGAAATCGCCGACTGGTTCGAAACCCTGGCCAAGGCCGAGCGCTCACACGCCAACCGCTTCCAGAAAGCCCTGAACGAACTGGGTTGATTGCAGGCAGAACGTCACCCCTGCAGTTTAAACGTCACCCCTGCAGTTTAAACGTCACCCCGGGCTCGACCCGGGGTCCACGTTTAGCAGCACCAAGTGGATCCCGGATCAGGTCCGGGATGACGTCTTGGGTACAGCCTTTTATTGGAGAACAGTAATGCGCGAAGGCAGCCTTGAAGCCCCGACCCGCCATGCCCTTGGCTGGCAGGAGCCGGAGTTTTATAGCGAAACAGCCCTGAATAAGGAGTTGGAGCGGGTGTTTGACATCTGCCATGGCTGCCGCCGCTGCGTATCTCTGTGCGATGCCTACCCTACCCTGTTCGACCTCGTGGACCAGTCCACCACCATGGAAGTGGACGGCGTCGCAAAAGAGGATTACGCCAAGGTCGTTGACCAGTGTTTCATGTGCGACCTGTGTTACCAGACCAAGTGCCCCTACGTGCCGCCGCACGAATGGGCGGTGGATTTTCCCCACCTGATGCTGCGCGCCAAGGCAGTGCAGTTCAACAAGGGTGAACGCAAACTCAGCCACAAGCTGCTCAGCAACACCAAATTGCAGGAAGCAGTGGGTAATCTTCCGGTAATTGCTGAAATCCTCAACGCGGCCGCTGACAATACCGTGGTGCGCAAGGTGCTGGAAAAGACCCTGGACCTCGACCACCGCGCCCACTTACCAAAGTTCCATGCAAAAACGCTGCGACGCCGTGAGAAGAATCATGCCCCGGCGGCACTGAACATCCAGGCAGCAGGCCCAACCCGTGGCAAAGCCGCTCTGTTCGTTACCTGTCATTGCAATTCCAAGACACCGGACATAGCCCAGGACCTGATGAGGGTGTTTGAGCACAATGGCATACCGGTGCGCCTGACCGCGCAAGAAGAATGCTGCGGCATGCCCAAGCTGGAGCAGGGCGATCTTAAAACCGTGGACAAATACCGCAAGACCAATATTCCCGAACTGGTGCGCCTGATCGACGAGGGCTGGGACATCGTGGCGGCCATTCCTTCATGCGTATTGATGTTCAAACAGGAATTGCCCCTGATGTTTCCGCACGATGCCGATGTGCAGAAGGTGAAGCGGGCAATTTTTGATCCCTTTGAATACCTGCTGCACCGGCACAAGGCCGGGCTGTTGAATACTGAGTTTAAAGTGGAGTTGGGCAAAGTCGCCTGGCACGTGCCCTGCCACCAGCGGGTGCAGAACATCGGGCCCAAGACCAGGGATGTCCTGGCTCTGGTGCCCGGCACGGAAATCGAAATCATCGAGCGCTGCTCCGGCCACGACGGCACCTACGGTGTGCGCGCCGGAACCTACGACAGGTCGCAAAAGATAGCCCGCCCCGTGATCAGCCGCGTGCAGAAAATGGCCGCAGACTACCTCGTATCCGACTGTCCAATGGCAGCCACGCAAATCGCCGATGGGCTGGAACTGAAACATGGCGAAACCAACCCGCTGAGCCTGCTGCGCAAGGCGTACGGGATATAGCAGTACGAGCTCCCGCGGGCGTAAACGCGCCTTGCGCGCGACAGGACCAGTCGGCCGCAAAGCGGCCTCTTACATGTAGGAGCGCGCCTTGCGCGCGATTTAGGATGGAGAGCATTACCATGAAACCATTAGTGCGCGCAGACCTTCTGAGCCTGGAACAATACGCCGAGCAGCGTGCCCCCTTCCGCACCCGCGTGCTGGAGCACAAGAAGCACCGGCGGGTGGACATCGGCCCGAATTTTTCGCTGTACTTTGAGGACCGATTGACCATCCAGTACCAGGTGCAGGAAATGCTGCGCATCGAGAAAGTGTTCGAGGCTGCAGCCATCCAGGAAGAACTGGACACCTACAACCCGCTGATCCCCGACGGCAGTAACCTCAAAGCCACAGCCATGCTGGAATTCGAGGACGTCGATGTGCGGCGGCAACGCCTGGCGGAACTGGTGGAGATGGAACACACCGTCTGGGCGCAGGTGGCGGGTTACAAAAAGGTGTTCGCCATCTCCAATGAAGACCTGCAACGCTCCACGGACGAGAAAACCTCCGCCGTGCATTTTATGCGTTTTGAGTTTTCACCCGCCATGATCGGATCCTTGCGCGGCGGAGCAAACCTGTCTTTCGGGTCGGACCACCCCGCTTACCCGCACCAGGTCACGCTCGCTCCAGCAACCCGCGAAGCCCTGGTGCAGGACTTTGCTGGGTGACGCTGCAGTACGGTTGCCTGTTGCTGAAAAGGAGTCATCAGCCGCATCGCAGGTCGCCTAATTAATCATTAGTCTCCGCGCGCCAATCTCTGCCAAAACGCGCCACCGTTTTCCTCTAGCCCATCAGCTATTCCACGGGCACTCTGGTTTGGATACAACCTAAATATCGTGTAACGGAATATTTTGACTATTACAAAACAGAATATTAGACTGAGCAAAGCAGCCTCGAGGTATCTGGCCCGGCTCCCACCGCACGCCGCCTGCTCAAAGAGCTCGAAAATGTTGCGACCGGCGCGGCAGGCAAAACGCGAGTAAAGAGGCTCACAGGCCGGACCGAGTCGCGATCGCGGATCGGCGACCATCGGATCGTATTCGAGTGGCGCGATGGTGGCACGATGTTGCTGGTATTAAAAATCGGACCGCGCGGGGATGTTTACAAATGAGAGTCCAGGTAATCGAGAAAGACGGGAAGCCGCTGTACGCGGTTATTCCTTTTGAAGACTACGAATCGTTATTGCTTGCTGCGCGCACCGCGGGGGAAGATCAGGATCTTGCTGCCATCCGCGCTGCGATCGATGCCGGCGAGGAAACCTATCCACCGGAGTTCGTCGAAAAGCTGATCGAGACGGATTCGAAGCTCAGGGAATGGCGCAAGTACCGCGGCATGACGCAGGTTCAGTTGGCAGAAAAGGCTTCAATCAGCCAGGGTGCGATAGCGACCATTGAACGGGGGAAGCGAACACCAAACATGGGTACCGCGCGGCGCCTGGCATTGACGCTGCAATGCGATATTGACGATCTCTTTGGTCACTGGAAATAGATTCTTCCATACCCTGTATGATGCTCACATGGCCACTGAAGGCCTTGTCTGCGGATCCAGCCATGCCTGCTCTGCCCCTGCCTGAATTGCCCCTGCGTGATTTACCCCTGCGTGAGCTACGTTACCGCTATCAAACGCTTGACCTGGGTGGTATTGCCATCCATGTTCGCACCCTGTGGGACCAGCAGCAGTTTTCCGATACGGAAGGGACTGCTGCCCGCTTGGGAATTTCTTCGGCTGCCTGGCCCTTGTTCGGGCTGATCTGGGCCTCCGGGGAAGTGCTGGCGCGATTGATGGTGACGGTTGAAATTGCCGGCAAGCGCGTCCTGGAAGTGGGTTGTGGCATCGGGCTGGCCAGCCTGGTGCTGAACCAGCGCATGGCCGATATCACCGCGACGGACATCCATCCCGAGGCTGGGCGCTTCTTACGGGAAAATACCCGCATCAACCAGGATCGCCCGATTCCCTTCGTGCGCACCGGTTGGTCGGATGCGATTAGCGAACTTGGCTGCTTCGACCTCATTATCGGCAGTGACCTGCTGTATGAACGCGCCCATGTAATCCCGCTGGCTGGCTTTATCCATCAGCACGCTGGCGAGAATT
>SHZL01000136.1 GCA_009692275.1 Lysobacterales bacterium
GGTGTTTTTGACCTCACACCGATGATCAAGCACCGTGTCAGTGGGCCCGACGCGCTGGCCTACCTCAACCGACTGGTCACCCGTGATGTCAGCAAGCTCAAACCCGGCCGGGTTGGCTACGCCGTGTGGTGCAACGACCAGGGCCAGGTTATTGACGATGGAACCATATTTCACCTCAGTCCAGGCGTTTACCGGGTCTGCTCGCAAGAGCATCAAATTGACTGGTTCATGACCTCGGCGCTGGGCTTCAACGTCGAGATCGTGGACGAAACACACGATGTCGCAGGTCTGGCAGTCCAGGGCCCTACTAGTTGCGCCATTCTGAAAAAAATGGGTTTGCAGGGTGTTGAGAACATTACACCGTTCGGCATGCAGACCTTTGCGTTCGAAGGCACTGAACTGGGCGTATCCCGCACGGGCTACACCGGCGACCTGGGCTATGAAATATGGATAGACCCCGATCATGCCGAAGTGCTGTGGGACCGCTTGTTCGAAGCCGGTAAATTTCATGGCATCAGGGCCATGGGCAGCGAAGCGCTGGATTTGCTGCGCATTGAGGCCGGCTTCATCCTCGCCGGCGTTGACTTCCTGCCAGCGCAGCATGCGGTCCGCCCGACCCATACGCGCTCGCCATTCGAACTGGGCCTGGCCTGGTTGGTCGATTTCAAGAAGCCGGTGTTCACCGGGCGCCGGGCGCTGCTGGAAGAGCAAAAGCGTGGCTCACGTTTTGCCCTGGTCAAGCTGGACATCGACGGCAACAAGGTGGCGCATGATTCCTATGTCTACAACAAGGACAAGGTATTTGCCGGCACGATAACCTCTGCCATGTGGTCCCCTTCAGCCAAGGCCAGCATTGCGCTGGCTTCCCTGGAAGCTCCACATGGCAAACCTGGGGAGGAACTGCTGGTCGAGATCTATTACCAGCGGGAGCTGAAATGGAACCGGGTGATGGCGCCTTGCCGGGTAGTTGAAAATGTGTTCTGGGATCCAGCGCGCAAACGTTTGACCCCACCGGCTGATTTTTGAAACCGGGGTCAGAGTGCTATTTCCTGCTGCCTGCCTGGAAAATTGAACCATGTCCGAAGGAAATAGTACTCTGACCCCTTCACGGCACGCTCATCAACTGGACCCCCTGCTGCGACCCCGTTCCATTGCCGTTATCGGCGCCAGCGAACGCAAGGGAACGGTTGGCAGCGAGGTCATGCTCAACCTGCAGCGTGGCGGCTACGAGGGCGCTCTTTACCCGATAAACCCTGGCCGGGACTCGGTTCACGGCCTGCCCTGCCATGCATCCCTGGCCGACCTGCCGGAAACGGTGGAACAAGTTATTTTTGCGGTTGCCGATGCGCGCATCGAAGCCGCCCTGGACGAAAGCATCCTGCACGGCGCCCGCGCCGCGACCATCTACTCCACCCTGGTGCTGGAACACGACACCCAACCCGATCTGCGCGAGCGCATCCGGCAGAAAGTTCGCCGCGCCGGAATGTTGCTGTGCGGCGGCAATGGCATGGGTTACTACAATTTCCACGACGGCATCTGGGCCTGTGGTTTTGACACGCGCAGCAACCATGCGCGCGGCGGCAACGTCACGTTCATCAGCCACTCTGGGTCCGGCATGTCCGGCATCATTGATTGCGAAGAGCGCATTGATTTCAACCTCGCAGTTTCCACCGGGCAGGAACTGTGCGTGAGCATGGACCAGTACATGGACTACTCGATTGAGCGGATGAATACCCGCGTGATCGGTTTATTCATGGAAACTGCGCGCAATCCTGCCGGACTCACTGCGGTACTGGAGAAAGCCGCGCAGCGCAACATTCCTGTAGTCGCCCTGAAGGTGGGCCGCACCGAGCTGGCCGCGAAGCTCACGGTGTCGCATTCGGGCGCCATGGCCGGGCAGGATGAGACTTACCAGGCCCTGTTTGATCGCTATGGCGTCCAGCGTGTCGAGGACATGGATGAACTGACCACAGCCCTCATCATGTTTGCCCAGCCACACAAAATTGGCCC
Source organism: Lysobacterales bacterium (assembly GCA_009692275.1). Classification (GTDB taxonomy): domain Bacteria; phylum Pseudomonadota; class Gammaproteobacteria; order Xanthomonadales; family SZUA-36; genus SHZL01. Next base: position 2,011 of record SHZL01000136.1, read on the forward strand.
GGGCGGGCTGGTTTCCATGCATGACTCAGGGGGCGAGCGCCAGCTGATCATCGACCTGGCCGATCGCGTGGGTGTGCCACTGAGCAAAATCTCGGCGGCCACCGAAGCCCGGCTGGGCGAACTGCTGGACCCCGGCCTGGTGCCGGTCAATCCGCTGGATGCATGGAGCAAAGGCGGACCGGGATATCACCTGGTCATGCATCAGTGTTTCGCTGCACTGATGAGCGACGGGCAAGCCGCCATCGGCGCCGTCGTGCATGACCGCGCGCCCATGGGGGCGATTTCCACCAGCTACCTTGATTACCTGCGAGCCGGGCACGCTGCTTCGGGCAAACCCGCGTTCCTCGTTTCCAACCACCAGGGCACCGGCGCTGACCCCCAGGTGCTGGCCATTACCCGTGAAGGGTTTCCGGTACTTGATGGCTTGCGGCCTTTCCTTTCCGGCGCCCGGTGCATGTTCCAGTATCGCGATTTCCTGCTGCGTGCGGGCGCAGAATCCAGGGCCCATACTCCCGCCCTTGCAGCCAACCCAACTGCGATCATGGCCTGGTCAAAACGCCTGGCCAGCGGCGAGGCATTGGATGAATACGAATCGGGGCAATTGCTGACGGACTTCGGCATACCGCTCAACCCTGCGAGCCGGGCCAACGACCTTGATTCGGCATTGCGGGCTGCTGCTCAACTGGGCTACCCGGTGGCGCTGAAATCGGCGCAACCCGGGCTGCTGCACAAGACTGAGCAGGGCGGCGTGCAACTGAACCTGCACAGCGCTGCAGAACTGCGCACAGCCTATACCGCCATGGCGGCTCAGCTCGGACCACAGGTGCTGGTCAGCCGCATGGTCACCGGGCCGGGCGTGGAAATGATGCTGGGGGTCGTGCACGATGAGCAATTTGGCCCGCTGGTGCTGATGGGTTTCGGCGGCATTCATGTCGAAAGTCTCAAAGACGTGGTATGCGCCCTGCCCCCCTTTAACGCGAAAACGGCACAGCGGCTGGTCAATGGCCTGCGCCAGCGTGCCCTCCTTGATGGGCATCGCGGCGCCCCCGCCATGGATATCGACGCGTTTTGTGCCGCGGCAGAGCGACTTTCACAGCTGGCTGCTGCACTTGGCAGCCACATCGCCGAGATCGATGTAAACCCCCTGCTGGTGCGACCGGAAGGCTGCATGGCCCTGGATGCGCTGGTGATTCGACGGCAATTGGGGTCAGAGTAAAAATGCCGGAGTAGAATGTCAGATTAACCAGACTGGTATTTTTACTCTGACCCCAATTGAAACTAAACAGGAGAACGCAATGAACCTCACCCAGGTAAAGCAACACGACAGCACCCAATGGAAAGCAGTGGCCACTGACGCCAGGAGCCATATCGAAACCCGCTTGTTGATCGACGGCAAATTCGTGGATGCCATAAAAGGCGGGCGCTTTGTCACCTCGAACCCGGCTAATGGTGAAACGCTGGCAGAAATGTCAGCCGGAGGCGTGGAAGATATCGACCGCGCCGTGGCCGCGGCCAGAAAAGCGTTTTATTCAGGCGTGTGGTCGCGCCTGGCGCCGCGTGATCGCATGGATGTCCTGTATCGTTTTGCCGACCTGGTGGATGAGAATGCCGAGCAATTGGCTGTGCTGGAAACGCTGGACATGGGCAAGCCCATAGCCGATGTGATCAACCTGGACTTGCCGGCGGTGGTAGCGACGATCCGCTTCATGGCCGAGTGCATAGACAAGATCGAAGGTTCGGTCACCAACACCGATAGCAGCTCCATGCACATGATTTTGCGCGAACCCCTCGGGGTTGTGGGCGCCATTTCTCCCTGGAACTATCCCTTGCTGATGGCCACATGGAAAATTGCTCCGGCACTGGCCGCAGGTAACACCGTGGTACTCAAGCCCGCGGAGCAGGCGCCCATGAGCTGTCTGCGCCTCGGCGAATTATTCCTGCAAGCCGGCGGCCCGCCGGGTGTGTTGAACGTGGTCAACGGCATGGGAGAAATCGCCGGAAGAGCTCTCGCCCTGCACAACGACGTAGCCAAGCTGACCTTCACCGGGTCCACCGAAGTCGGCAAGCTGATCCTGCAATACTCCGGCCAGTCCAATATGAAGCGCGTGGCACTGGAATGTGGCGGCAAGTCGCCACAGATTTTCATGGCCGACCTGCCCGACCTGGACAAGGCCGTTGCCGCCGCCTACAACGGCATCTTCGCCAACATGGGAGAAGTGTGCAGTGCCGGTTCGCGCTTGCTGGTGGAACGCCCCATCTATAACGAATTCATTGAGCGCTTCATTGCTGAAGGCGAGCATGCGTACAAACCCGGCGAACCACTGGACCCGGCCACCAACATGGGCCCATTGGTTGACCGTGAATCCCAGCAGCGGGTACTGGGCATGATCGAAACCGGCAAGAAGGAAGGCGCCACCCTGCATTTCGGCGGTACCAAGCCCAAAGGCCTGGATGAAGGCGCCTACGTCAATCCGACCTTGTTCGGAGACGTAAACAACAGCATGACCATAGCCCGGCAGGAAATTTTTGGCCCGGTCGCCAGCGTCATCCCCTTCGATGGTGCGGAAGAAGCCATCCATATTGCCAATGACACCATTTACGGGCTTGCTTCGGGCATCTGGACGCGCGACATCAATAAGGCATTCGCGCTGATCAAGAACATCGAGGCCGGAGTGGTGTGGGTGAACAGCTACGAAGACGGGGACATGACCCAGCCTTTCGGCGGTTACAAACAGTCGGGACAGGCTCGCGACAAGTGCATGGAAAGCGTCAAGAGTTATACGCAATGCAAATCTGCGTGGATTCGGCTCGCTGCGGAGTGAAGGACAGCGGCATGCAGTACCAGTTGATTCGCTATTCCACCGAAGGGCCGCTGGCCTGGTTGAGCCTCAACCGGCCGGACAAGCTCAATGCCATCAGCCCGGCAATGATCGCTGAGCTGAACCATGCGCTGGACCGGGCGGAATCTGACCCGGAAGTGCGTGTAATTCTGCTTACCGGTGAAGGACGGGCGTTTTCTGCCGGCTTCGATCTGGACATGGGTATGGAAGAGCAGGCCGGGGCACGCGAAGATCACGAGGAGCGCAAATCCGCGATGCGACGCGAGCTTACGCAGGATTTCAACATCATCATGCGTTTCTGGGACTGCCCCAAGCCGACCATCGCTGCAGTGCACACGTATTGCCTGGGCAGCGCCATGGAAATGGCAGTCGCCTGCGACATCACCATTGCCGCCAGCGACTGCCGTTTTGGCGCTCCGGAAGTGAAGTTCGGCAGTGGCATTGTAGCCCTGCTGCTGCCGTGGTTTTGCGGGCCTAAAAAAGCCAAGGAACTCCTGCTCACCGGCACCGACCGCCTGAGTGCTGAACAGGCGCAAGCCTGCGGCCTGGTTAACCAGGTCGTGGCCGGGGATGCATTGCTGGCATCCGCACGGGCCATGGCCATGGAAATTGCCGGCAATGACCAACTCGCGGTGCGATTGACCAAGCAGGCCATCAACCGCAGCATGGAAACTGCGGGCATGCGCCGGGCCCTGCTGGACGCACTGGAAACCGATATTGAAATCGAAAGCACGGATACCCCGGAAACCCGGCAGTTCAATGACATCATGAAAAGCCACGGAGCGAAGGCGGCCATTGCCTGGCGCAGGGCCCAGGTCGGATAACAGCACGATGGACCCAAACAATGAACAATAAAGACGACTACGGCATCTTTGCGGCGTTCATGGAGCAGGCACCGGACACCCGCTATCTTGAATTGCTGGTGGCCGATATGAATGGCACCTTGCGGGGCAAGCGCACGGACATCGAGGATGCCCAAAGAATCTACCAGAACAACGTCAACTGGTGCGCTGCCACCCTGGTGCTCGATTACAAAGGCTCAACCTTCGACAGCGTGCCCATGGGTGGCGCTGATGGCGACCCGGACCTGCGGGCGCATATTGTGCCCGGCACGCTGGCGCCGGTGCCATGGGCCAAAACGCCCAGCGCCCAGGCCATGGTGGAAACCACCCTGTTCGACGGTACGCCCTACTTTCTCGATTGCCGCCAGGTCCTGCGCCGCGCACTGCAGCCTCTGACCGACCTCGGTCTGCACGCGGTGATGGCGGCCGAACTGGAGTTTTACCTGGTGGAACACGATGGCATAGAGTTCGCTCCGCGCCTGCCGCGCATACCGGGCTCGGACCTGGCGCAGGACGGCAAGCAGTATGGCGTGATGGAAGAACTGGAAGACGTGGATGACTTCCTTGCTGATGTTGATGCCTGGTGCCAGGCGCAGAATGTTCCGGCCGGCGCGGCACTGGCGGAGTATGCTCCCGGCCAGTTCGAAATCAACCTGCACCACGTGGATGATCCCTTGCGCGCCTGCGAACACGCCCTGATGCTGAAACGGGTGATCAAAGCTGCGGCAAAAAAGCATGGCCTGGCCGCAACCTTCATGGCCAAGCCTTTTGGCGGAATACCCGGGTCCGGGCTGCACGTCCATATCAGCCTGCTGGACGATGACGGCAACAACGTGTTTGCCGGTGAGTGCAGCGATGGCAGATTCTCCGAAACCTTGCGCCACGCCATCGGCGGCCTGGCTGCAACCATGGGCGAAAGCATGGCGATCTATGCGCCCAATGCAAACTCCTACCGCCGTTTCGTACGCGGAGCGTTTGTGCCGTGCACGCCGAATTGGGGTGTCAACCACCGTGGTGTCGCCCTGCGTATTCCACTCTCCTCTCCGGTTAATAACCGCGTGGAAGTCCGTGTGGCCGGGGCCGATGCGAATCCCTACTTGGTGACCGCCGCAATCATGGCGGGCTTGCACCATGGCATCACCCACCGTTGTGACCCCGGGCGCATGATCCAGGAGCGTGAAGAACTGGAGGACATCGTTACACTTCCGGTGCACTGGCCCCAGGCTCTGGACGCCTTCTCAGCAGGCACCATCCTGCCCAACTACCTGGGCAAGGAATTCGCAGAGATCTTTGCACTATGCCGCCGCGAAGAATCAAACCGCTTCCAGACCGAGGTTTCCAACCGCGACTACGAGTGGTACTTGCGCGCCGTGTGACGCCCGCCGGCCGGTCGTGGGGCCGTAACACTGACTGCACGTACCTCTCACTCTTAAAGTGAAATCGAACTTGCGTTCCTGCGGGAACGTCAAAAAATTGCACCCGCCCCCTTTAACCGTCCCCTTTTAAGATTATTGACAATAATAATTAATGGCGATTGACATACAATTGACAATATGTCGATTCAGAAGTCATAATTGTTGACAATAGTATTTATTACAGTTGACATAACGTTGACAAGACACGTACCTGGACAATTTCGATGGACACTCCTGAATCCATTCTGGCTTTCTTGAAAAATCAGGGAAGCTCAGGTAGCAAAACACTTTGCGCTCATCTTGGCATCAGCCGGCAAGCGCTCAACCGACATCTCAACCGCCTC
>SHZL01000137.1 GCA_009692275.1 Lysobacterales bacterium
TCCACCTCGGACTCGCGCTTGAGTCCCTCGGGTGTGAGTTCAAAAGCCCAGGCGAAGAACACTGCGAACGGCAGGCCAATGGCAAGGAACAACATCAGCACCTGAAATATCCAACCCGGGGCGGTAATGCGGTTCAGCACGACATCGGCCACCTGCAACACCAGCCAGGACATAACGACGTAAGCGATCGCTACCTTAAAGACGTTACGGCGTTTGAGTTCGTTGAATTAAGGACAAGGAATGGCTTCTTATTGGCCGTTAACGGTAAACGTAGGTACCGGGCGCATCGCACAGCGGCGGAAACTCGTCACTGCCGGCCTGTTGCGGGGCTTTAACCTGCCCGCCGGAACGCCGGCCCAGCCATTCCAGCCAATGCGGCCACCAGCTACCGGCATTCTGCTGCGCGGTTTCGAGGTATTCAGCCGGCGTTGCGGGCGGTGACTCGTGCACCATGAAACTGGACTTGGGATTACCTGGCGGGTTGACCATGCACTGCACATGCCCGGAGTTGCTCAGCACGTAAGTGAGCTCGCCACCAAACAACGGAACGTTCCGATACATCGCTTTCCACGGCGTGATGTGATCGGTAGTGCCCCCCAGCAAGTAAACGTCTGCTGCAATCATGCCAAGGTCAATGGGCATACCGGCGATTTCCGACGGGCCCGGGGTGCCCAGCGGGTTATCGGTGTACATGTCGAGGAAATGGCTGTGCAAACGCGCCGGCAGGTTGGTGGTGTCGTTGTTCCAGAACAGCACGTCAAACGCGGGCGGGTCGTTGCCCAGCAGGTAGTTGTTCACCCAGTAATTCCATACCAGGTCATTGGGCCGTAACCAGGTAAACAGGCGCGATGTGTCTGAGCCCTTCAGTACGCCGGCCATGGCGGACTGCATGCGAGCGATCTCAATGCTTTCAGGCGTAATGAACAGACCCAGGGTAGTGTCATCGCCCTCACCCACGCGCATATCCAGCACGGTGACCAGCAAGGTCAATGAATTGATGAAGTAATCACCGATTGCGCTGAAGTGGGCTGCGGCAACGGTGGTGGTGATGCCACCGGCACAGGCGCCCAGCAGGTTAATCCGGTCTTCGCCGGTGATGCACAGGACCGCGTTGATCGCCTCCCGCGTGGCCTGCACGTAGTCGTCCATGCCGAGATCACGCTGCGCAGTACCGGGGTTAAACCAGCTGATGGCGAATACCTGGAAGCCGTTTTCAACCAGGTAGCGCATCAGGCTTTTCTCCGGCGACAGGTCGAGCACGTAGTACTTGTTGATTTGTGGCGGTGCATACAGCAGCGGCACGGCGTGCACCGTGGGGGTTTGCGGGTCGTATTGCAGCACTTCCAGCAAGTCATTGCGGAATACGACCTTGCCCGGCGTGCAGGCGAGATTACCGCCTACCTCGAACTTTGACTTGTCGACCTGGGACGGCGTGAAGTTATTGTGCCGCAGGTCATTGATCAGGTTGCGCAGGCCCTTGAGGCCACTGCGGCCCCGCGTATTGAGCAATTTCTGCAGCGCATCCGGATTGCCCAGCATGCTGTTGGTGGGCGCGAGGGCATCGGTCACCAGCGAGAGCATGAAGCGGGCCCGGGCCGTGTTCCTCGCAGCAAGGTCGAGATCATCCAGCCAGGCGTTGAGCGACTTGACCGCCGCCAGGTAGGCCTGCATGGTGCGTCGATATACGCGCGACGAGGTAAATCGTTCACTGCCGAACCGCTTGTCGCCTTTTTCCGGTTGCAAATCGCTGCGGCCGATCAAAACACACACCAGATCCTTGATGAAACCGGCTGAATTGATCACGGCGGATGCGGGTTGGTGGATGGCCTGGTCGATCACCTGCAGCCAGGCATCCAGTACGTCCTGCTGGCTCAGGCCGATAAACGGGTTAGGGCCAAGCAGGCTGTCCGTGGCGTCAAGCGCCAGTTGCGACTGGGCGGATAGGAGGTTTTCTTTAGCCATGTCGTTGCATGAAACGCTTGATGCGCGGGGCAATCTGTTGCTGGTAGATGGAGCCATTAAAAATGCCGTAATGGCCAACGCCTTCCTGCACATGGTGCTCACGCAGGTGGTCCGGCAGGCTGCTGCAAATATCCTGCGCAGCGCGCGTCATGCCCGGGGCGATCATGTCGTCGTTCTCGCCTTCCAGCGTCAGCAAGGGAATATCGGTAATGGCAGTGCAGTCTATGGTCTCGCCCTGGAACTGCATCTTGCCCCTGGGCAGGTGCTGGTCGAGGAACACGCGTTCCATGGTTTCCACCCAGAACTCTTCGGTGGAATCCATCACCGCATAATACTCATCATAAAACTCACGATGCTTGTCTGCCGCGTCATGGTTGGCCAGGGTAACGTCTTTGAGAAAGCGCAGTTTGGATTTGATGTGGGCTTTGGAATTCATGGACATGAATCCCGCGACCTGCTGCATGCCCGGAAACACTTTGCGCCCGGCGCCCGGGTAGGCCCTGGGGACACTGTGGATCAGCAGTTTGCGCATCAGCGGCAGGTTGTAGTTTTCACACAGTTTGCTCATGGCATTGCGCGCAGCCGTGATGTCGATGGGGCCGGCCAGCAAGGTCAGGGACTGTGGCCGCGCAGCGTCTTCACCTGCCGCCATCACCCCGGCGGCCATCAATGCCGGCACTGCTGCCTGGCAAATCCCAACCACGTGCGTGCCCGGGCCGATGAAGCGCAGGAACTCGATCACGTAGGCGGTGTATTCTTCCAGCCCGAAGCGGCCTGCATGCACCGGCACCAGCCTGGCATCGACCCAGTCGGTGATGTAGACATCGTGGTCGGGCAGGAACTCCGCCAGTGCAGGGCGCGACAGCGTAGCGTGGTGGCCGGACATGGCCGCCACGAACAGGACCTTTGGCGCTGCCGGCGCGCCATGGCGTTCGAAATGCAGCAGATCGCAAAACGGTTTGCGCAGCACGGTGCGCTGGTTGACCGGGCAGTGTTTACCGGCAATCTCCACCGGGCCGAAGTTAAATCCGCGCTTGGGGTAGGGCTGGGTCAGGCGCGTTGCGCTTTCCAGCAATGCCCCGTGAAATTTCCCCAGGGGGCTGTAGGAATACGGGTTGACGGGATGGGTAACAAATGCGTGGCTGGCTTTTAGCGCGAGGTTCATCGGGGCCATGGACCTGGCCGCCCAATCCGTCAGTTGATACCGCATTAATGCGCTCCTTTTGCGCCGTCCGGCAGGTCCATCGCCGGATTGTGGTTGAAGAAGTTGAACGGGCGTAGCTGGAAACTGCTCCACATGACGGGCATGACCGGCCAGTCTTCTGCTCGCACCAGGTGGTGCATCCCGATTGTATACCACAGCACGATATCGGTCTTGCCGATGCTGCGGTTTTCCGCTGTCCAGGCCGGCAGGCCCTGCCCCGGGGTGGACAGGGTGGGGTAGTCACCGGCCGCGTAACGTTCTGCCGCCTCGTAAGGCGTGACCCACAACTGGTGCTCGATGAAACCGGCCCGGCGCTGCGGGTAGTCGTCGGCGGTCAGGAGTGAGCTTTCATTATGCCCGGGCATGAGCTGGAAACTGGTGGCGTAGCCCACCTGGTTCTTGCGCCCGCTGCTGGTGACCATCCACAGATCCGCGCCGTCGTGGCCCATGCTCAACTGCGCATCGGCTTCGCGCTGTGCAAGCTGTTGTTTGCTGACCCACACCGAGCGCCGCGGATGTTCTGCGGGCAGCAACTTTGTCTCCAGCCGGGCGATGATAAGGCTGTTCTCCCGGCCATCGACGTCCATATCCAGGCGGAAATTGAAATAATGGTCGTGGTTGACCGCAACCATGTTCGCATCCACGAACCGTCCATAGGCATCTGCGGGTTCAGCACTGGTAGAGTTGTCAGCAGCGTCACGCTGCGCCACGGCCTTGACGGCCAGGATGCCCGTGGCGCCGACGGCGACGGTGATGGACCCGTCCTGCTGGAACACCCAGTCAAACACGTAATCGTAATTTCCCAGCACCGCTGCGCTGCGTACCACCAGGTCACGCCGTTTGCGCCCTTCGGGCCCGCGGTCATAGTCCTCCGCAGCGTGACGCCAGGCCATGTCACCCGCTTCGCGCTCGAACAGGCAGATCATGTCCGGCCGGTTCAGCGGTTGTCCATCGTCACCGGTGACCAGTGCGGACTGGTAAGAAGCGTAGTCCGGGCAGTCGACGCCGCGGATCAGCGGCTTGGTCAGGCCGCCAGCACTGTACTCGCCGAGATCAAGGTAGTTCTTGGAAAACCAGGCGAAGGCCGGGTCCATGTAGGGCACGAAAATTTCGGACAGGAAACCCTGGTACATCACCGGGCGACTCTCACCCCCGTCGTGCCAGGAAACCAGCGAAACCACCACGCCCACGCGTTGATCGGAGCGCAAGTGGAAGCGCCAGTTTTGCCACGCCACTTCCGCGCCGTTCAGCGTGAAGCCGGGACCGCCTGGTTGAGTCACTTGCAGTGCGCCCGGCTGCGCGGGCCCGGCACTCGGTGCGCCCAGCGCAGCCACATCAAATCCGGCAGGTGCAGGCGGCACAGGTACCACGCCCTCATCCACCACGCGCAAAACTTCCCGGGTATTCATGTCCACCACCACGGTGAGGTTTTCGATGCTGCGCGACCAGGTGTTGTGCGCGGCGCTGGCGAGGTGGCAGACGAAATTGGCAATGCGGCGGCCCTGTTGTTCTTCGGTGGCAAAATACCCGGGCGGGGAGGCGTCACAAGTCAGCAGTGAAAAATCTTCTATGCCCCGGCGCTTCATCGCGGCAATGAAGTCGGGATTTGCCATCACCACCTCATCCACGGAGCCATACTCTTCTCCCAACCAACTGCTCTGGGCGCCAACGATTTCCTGCCATGACACCAGTCGCTTGGCAGCGACATCAACCCGTGCTTCAAAGGCTTTGTCTTGTTGCCGCACGATGGCAAAGGCAGCGCGCGGGATGGCTTGCCCGGGGGACCACGCGAGCACGGCATCCTTGTCCGGTTCTTGCAACGTGACGATCTGGAAGCGTGTGTCCCTATTGAGATGGCCCGCTGCCTGCAGCACCTCCAGCACCGTCCAGTATTCCTGCCAGCTCAGGGAGTCCAGCGGGTGATGGGTTTCCTGGGCAGCAACTGAACCGGTCAGCAGCATCGCCAGGAAAACGCACAAGCAAAAGCGTTTGCAACGCATGTCCTATACCTCGTCTTTAATCCGGATTGAGCTGCAGGTCCAGGGTAATAACCGTGGGGGTTGTTTGCGGATTAGTAAACATCCAGCAGTACGTCTCGGCGGTGGTCGCGGTCAGGCGGTCGGTGAGATTACTCACGCCGTTTTGCCGGGTCGGGTAAACCACCTCTTCACCCTGGTGATAATGGATATTGAAATCCACCGGGCTGAGAGATTTCACCAGCCATTCAACCACTGCATTGGCATCCAGCGGACCACATATCTCGGTCATGGCCGCTCCTTCAAGTAAACCCTCATAGCCAAACCGGCCATCAGCCTCCCAGTTGATCTCAACCTGCTCTGCCTGGGCACTGAGGGAAGCAAAGAGGAAAAACAAGCCTATGGTGTGTACTGACATGCGGGTGCGCACTGACATGGAAACTCCTGGGTTCGTGGTGTGACATTACTTTGCCGGAGCCGCCATGTTACCCCGTAAACACGGAGCGGAGCCATGGGGGAGGGTATGCCGCAACAATGTATTTTCCAGCCTATTCGGGCCGCGTCACCTTGAACTGGATGGTGTCCAGTTGCGCCGGTGACTTGCCAATGCTCTCGAGGAACGGCAGCCAGCGCGGGTCGTCGTGGATGTTGGTAAACTCAATTTGCGTCGGGATTTGGGCCAGGCCCGGGTCTTTGTATTGCACTGCCTTGTCCAGCCACTCAAAGGCGCGGTCGGCCTCACCACGGTAGGCCAGCACGTAGGAAATGTTGTAGGCGTCTGCTTGTCCGTGCTGGTCGATCAGTTCGGCCAGAGCCGCATCGGATTCAAGCGCCTGGCCCAGCGCGTGGTAGGTCATCGTCAGGCCGCGGAGGATTCCTGCTGTGTCGCTGCCAGCGCGGCATCGGGCTTGCCCCGCAGCAGCAGTGCAACGCCGATTAAGGATTGTACGGCAATCCTGCCCGGGCTCAGGCTCAGCGCGGTGCGCATGGAGTCAATGGCTTCGTCCCATCGCCCGGCACAAAGTATAGTCAAAGCCAAGCCGGGCTTGGCCCCGGGCGTTCACCGGGTCGCGACTGACCACGTATTCCCCGAGGGCAACGGCCTCCTCGGTGCGGCCGAGATTAACGGTCAGGTCTGCGGCATTCAGCAAGATGTCGGGATTAGTCGGGTCCAATTGCAATGCGCGCTCCATGTGCCGTGCCGCGGCTGAGAGGTCGCCGTCGTAGCTCATCGCGATCCAGCCGAGCTCGGCATGAGCTGCCGCATTGTCCGGGTCAATCGCCAGCGCCTTGTCCGCCGCCTCGCGCGCCAGGGTATAGCCTTCGGCAAAGGGCCGCAGACCCTTGCCGGCCTGCCGGCTATAGCTTTCACTCAGCCCGGCCCAGGCGGCCGCGTAGTCCGGGGCGATGGCCAAAGCCTGTTGGTACAGCACTATGGATTGCTCGAAACCTTCGGCCGTGCCCTGACGGAACAATTGCCGCGCCTGCAGATAAAGCACATAAGCGGCCGGATCGGTTTCTTTGGCCGCGGGTGCCGCGCCCAGCAGGGTGATTTTCAGTTGTTCCACCACGGCGGCGGAGATTTCATCCTGGATGGCAAAGACATCGTCCAGTGAGCGGTCATAAGTATCCGACCACAGGCGGGAACTGTCGCTGGCGCGGATCAACTGCGCGGTGATGCGCACCTGGTTGCCGGACTTGCGTACCGAGCCTTCCAGCACATGGGCTACGTTTAGTTCACGTGCAACATCGGCAATTTTTGTTGTTGTGCCTTTATAGGCAAACGATGACGTGCGGGCGATCACCCGCAGTTGTGGAATCTTGGCCAGCAGGTTGAGCAGTTCTTCGGACAAGCCGTCAGAGAAGTATTCGTTGCTCTTGTCATCGCTCATGTTGACGAAGGGCAGCACCGCGATGGAATTATCAGATTCCGCAGCTGCAGCTTGGTCGGTCACGGCCTGGGAAGCGGCCTGATTCACCGCAGATTCAATAGCCGCCTGCTCACGGGTGGATGAAAGCACAAACTTGTCGACCACAAAATAGCCCGGCGCCAGTAGCAGCACCACAGTAATCATGAGGTTGAGCTTCTTGCCGGTCTGCGGGGTAATGGACTGGGTACGATCCACCTCGGACTCGCGCTTGAGTCCCTCGGGTGTGAGTTCAAAAGCCCAGGCGAAGAACACTGCGAACGGCAGGCCAATGGCAAGGAACAACATC
>SHZL01000138.1 GCA_009692275.1 Lysobacterales bacterium
TAGAACGGGCTTTTCTTGGCCCCGCCTCGAGATAATCTGATTGTTACCATTATATAAAGCCCGTGTATCAATGCCGCTCAGGCATTGGGTGCTGATTTCAGAAACTGTGGCCGTGTCGATTTGACGTCGCGACCCGATCTCCGCGCCAGGTGGCGCCCAGAAAATCCATCCAGGCAGACCCAGCAAACCGCGCATTGTACCGTTAAGACGGGCAAAAGAAAACCCAATTGAGCACAGGCCGTGAGAGCCTAGAATGGCGGCTTGCGCCCGCCTCTGCCGGGTAACGTGCCGCCCGGCAGTTGTCCTTGCAGTGTTTTGAGCTTTTTCATCATGCCGGCCATGCCGCCCTTGCCCATTTTTTTCATCATTTTTTGCATTTGCCCATGCTGTTTCAGGAGACGGTTAACGTCCTGTATTTCCATGCCGGATCCCAGCGCAATGCGCTTTTTTCGAGACCCCCGGATGACTTCGGGGAAGCTACGTTCCTGGGGTGTCATGGAATTTATGATGGCAATCAAGTGTCGCGTATTTTGGTCATCTACTCGTGATTTAAGCTGCGGAGTGAGATTTCCCATTCCGGGCAATTTGTCCATCAGGCTGCTTATACCCCCCATGCTGGTCACCTGTTCAAGCTGGGAACGAAAATCCTCCAGGTCAAGGCCACTGCCCTTGCGCATTTTGTTAACCAGTTTTTCAGCAGCTTTCTGATCAACGTTTCGTTGTACATCTTCAACCAGCGACAGTACGTCACCCATTCCAAGGATGCGCGATGCAATGCGCTCTGGATAGAATGGCTGCAAGGCATCTACTTTCTCCCCGGTTCCAATGAACTTGATCGGCTTTCCCGTAATGGCGCGAACCGAAAGTGCTGCCCCACCCCGCGCGTCGCCGTCGGTCTTGGTCAGCACGATGCCGCTCAAGTCCAGCGCTGCACTGAATGCGCCCGCTGTATTGGCCGCATCCTGACCGGTCATGCTGTCGACCACGAACAGCGTTTCCCTTGGCTCAACGACGCGATGAATCTCCCGGATTTCCTCCATCATTTCGTTATCAACGTGCAGGCGTCCGGCGGTATCAACCAGAAGTACATCGCACATCTGTTTGCGCGCCTCGGCCAGAGCATTCTGCGCAATCGCCGCGGGCCGTTGTGAAGTGGTGGACGGGTAGTAAATCGCACCGACCTGCGTTGCCAGCATTTTCAATTGCTCAATGGCGGCAGGGCGATAAACGTCACAACTGACCACCATGACGCGTTTCTTTTCCGCCTCCATCAAGTAGCGGGCCAATTTCGCCGTGGATGTCGTTTTACCCGACCCCTGCAAACCAGCCATCAGAATGACGACCGGCGGCCTGGCTTTGAAGTCCAGAGTTTGATTCTCGTCTCCCATCACGTGGACTAACTCATCGTAAACAAGCTTGACCATCGCCTGCCCAGGAGTAAGGCTATGCAATATTTCCTGTCCCAGCGCTTTTTGCTTGATGTCAGAAATAAACTGCTGCACTACGGGCAGCGCAACATCCGCCTCCAGCAAGGCAACTCGAATTTCGCGCAAGGTGTCCCTGATGCTATCGTCAGTCAGGCGGCCCTTACCGCCAAGCTGCCGCATGGCGTGCGACAGCCGTTCCGTCAGGTTTTCAAACATGAGGCACTCCAAAACTTGGGAGTCGGGTATTATAGCGGGAGCAACAGCCGTAGTACTTGGGATTAATGGTCGGTAGAGACAATTGATGTATCACGATTCCAGCTTACTTGCTGCCACTGGCCTCTACATTCTGGCGGCGACCTTGCTCTATGTGTCGATTAGAAACCAGTCGAGAGCCTGGTGGCTGGCATCCGTCGCTGTGTGCTTTCTTGGCGCAACAGTGCACGGTTTTAACCAATACCAACACTGGATGGGCAGCGCAGCAACAGAGGTTGGAATACTGAACCTCTTGTCACTGTGCGCACTGGTTATCGTACTCATGCTGTGCACTTCGGTCTTCAGCTCCGACCCCCTGTATGATGCCAGCATTATCGCTTTGCCCCTGACCATAGTGGTGCTTGCGCTGGAGTGGTCCGTCCCCTCCAACGGCTTGTTGCCGGAAAGTTTTTCCGCCGGTGCGTCCTTCCATATTCTCAGTTCCGTGCTGGCATTTGGCGTGCTCAGCATTGCTGGAGTCTATGCGTTGTTTGTCGCCATAATTGATCATTTCCTCCGTCGCCATCACCTCAACCCCCTGGTCAAATCGCTTCCCCCGCTGGAAACCCTTGAAAGGCTGCTCTTCCGGCTGATTGCAATGGGATTCATATTGCTGACCTTTTCGCTTGGAACCGGCCTTGCTTTTGTCGATGACTTGTTCGCGCAACATCTTGCACATAAAACCATACTGTCCATCATGGCATGGCTGATCTTTGGTTTGCTGCTTTGGGGCCGCTGGCAATATGGTTGGCGTGGGCGGCAAGCTGTCCGGCTTACGCTCGCCGGAATTCTTCTGCTTTTGCTTGCTTACTTTGGAAGCAAACTGGTGCTTGAAACCATCCTGGGTCGAAGTTGGCGTAACTGATGGCCTGCCCCGCACATATCAATGTCTCTTTGGCTGACAGAGTCTCGCCACCAACTCTAATTCAGGTTCTACACACGATTTGAACGACATACCGCTTAGCACCCTTTACTTGATTTTGCTGGTCTTGATAGCCCTGTCTGCATATTTTTCCAGCTCTGAAACAGCATTAATGGCAGTCAACCGCTACCGCATGCGGCACCTGGCCAATACGGGCCACCTTGGCGCACGCACTGCACAAAAATTGCTGCAAAAGCCGGATCGTTTGCTCGGGCTGATCTTGCTCGGGAACAACCTGGTGAATATCCTCGCTGCGTCCATTGGGACCGTGATCGGAATTCGCCTGCTCGGCGACAATGGCGTGTGGATTTCATCATTGGTTTTGACCGTGGTCGTTCTCATATTTGGCGAAGTGGCGCCCAAAACGATCGCCGCATTCAACCCGGAACGAATTGCTTACCCCACTTCTTTTATCCTGGCCGCACTCCTCAAGGTGTTTTATCCCCTGGTATGGCTGATCAACGGTGTGACGACCCTGTTGCTAAGGCCATTTGGCATCAGGGCGCGAACGGATGTAATTGAGCGATTGAATCGCGAGGAACTACGCACCCTCTTGCAAGAGGGTGGCCTCGTTTCAAACAACCATCAGCGAATGCTGGTGAATATTCTTGACCTGGAACAGGCGCTAATCGATGACGTCATGGTTCCACGGCAAGAAATCATGGGCATTGATCTCAACGATGACTGGGAGACCATTCTCACGCAACTGACGCAAACCCTCTATACACGTTTGCCCGTTTACCGGGAAAGCATTGATCACGTGGAGGGCACTTTGCACATTCGCTCGGTGATTGCAAAACTGTCGGAGGGCGGCCTTACCTTTGAAGGCCTGAAACAATCCATTCGCACCCCCTACTTCATTCCGGAAGGTACCACCCTCATGCAACAGTTGCTTGAATTCCAGTCACGTGAGCGGCGCATGGGGTTGGTAGTTGATGAATACGGCGATATTCAGGGCCTGGTCACTCTGGATGACATACTGGCGGAGATCGTAGGCGAATATACGGCCGAAGGGAAAGAACGTTCACGAAACGTTCGGCAACTTGATGATGGCACCTACCTGATCGATGGCGCCACCAGTATTCGGATGCTCAATCGCCGCATGGGTTGGAACCTGCCGGAAGATGAAGCCAACACATTGAATGGGCTTCTGCTGGAAGAGCTGGAAGTTATTCCATCGGGCAGAACCAGCGTACGTATCGGCCCCCACGTGATGACCATCGTTGAGCTAAGAGACAACGTTATTACCAAGGTTTTGGTTCGCAGCGAAGACAAAGACTAACAAGTCGCCAATGCTCATCAATATTCAGTTCCTGAGGTTCACAGCCGCGTTGCTGGTTCTGGTTTACCACACCAGTTCGCACATGCGGGATGCCGGTGTTGAGTTGGGACCCCTATTCGCCTTGAGCGAATCGATTGGTTTTGCGGGCGTTGATGTTTTTTTCGTGATCAGCGGATTTATCATGGCCTACACGACAAACGCATCGGGCGGGATCGAAAAGGGCTGGGTTTTCTTCCGCCGGCGTTGTGCTCGCATCTATTCGGGCTATTGGCCTTTCTACCTGCTTGCGCTGGCAGTATTCGCCTGGATCAACCCGGCGCAACTGCAAGACTCCAGTTTGTTGCGCTCCGCGATTCTGTGGCCGGCAAATGTCCTGCTCCTGGCAGTTAGCTGGACACTGGTCTTTGAAATGTTTTTTTACCTGCTGTTCACAGTCTTGATTGCAACTACTGAGCGCCATCGGGAAACTACGCTGAGACTGCTGTTGATAGCTATTGTCGCCTGGTCATTGCTCAGCCAATTTGGCCTTCACGCCTATGACCAGGGGCAACTTGAAGAAATGAGCCTGGCGCAGTACTACATGCTCAGCCCCTACCTCGCTGAATTCCTTGCCGGCGCAGTCATTGCCAGCCAGGCACGCCGGAGTCCTGCGAAGCGGGGATGGTTATATCTTTCTGCTGGCGTGTTTCTGTTCTCTTTGGGAGGCTGGGTGAATGACGCACTGTTTGGGGGCAGCATTGAACAGGGCTATTTTATTTTTTACCGGGTGCTGACGTTCGGTATCCCATCGCTGCTGCTGAAGGCGATGATAAGCCTGGAGCAGTCAGGAATCCGGGCTCCGGTGAGATTCAGCATTCTTGCCGGTGGCGCTTCCTACGCGATTTATCTTTCCCACACGCTGCTGTTGACAGTGTCTCAATACCTCGGCTTCAATGTTTTCGCGGGTCAACTGAGCAACCCTTTCGCAAAAATCCTGTTCTCGCTGTTGATCCTGGCGATACTGCTCTTGAGCATGGCTCATTACACATGGATTGAGCGATCTTTACATCGTTGGTTCAAGGGCTTGCTTCGGGTTTAGAGACGACAGCAGCATTTTCTCCTGGCTGTCAGTCTGCCATCGATGAAAGACACTCCAGCGCATTGGCTACGGTTTGAACCGGATACACCTTGATACCTGGAATCGGCTTGCGCGGGGCATTTGCTGCAGGAATGATTGCATGAACATATCCGTGGCTTGCGGCTTCGCGTAGCCGTTCCAGGCCATCGTGCACCGGGCGCACCTCGCCGGAAAGCCCGACCTCCCCAAAGCAAACAAGGCGGGTTGGTAATGCCCGATTGCGAAAACTCGAATAGAGCGCCAGTAACATCGGCAGGTCCGCACCTGTTTCTGTGATCCTGATGCCTCCGACCACATTGATGAAGACATCCTGGTCTGCCAGGGTGATGCCCCCATGCCGGTGCAGCACAGCCAGCATCATGGCGAGCCGGGTTTGCTCCAGCCCCAGGGCCACTCTGCGCGGGATACCGGCGTGACTCTGGTCGACCAGCGCCTGCACCTCCAGCACGATTGGACGAGTGCCCTCCCGAATAATGGTGATGACACTGCCGGGTACCGGGCCGCTGTGACCGGAGAGGAAAATGGAGGAAGGATTAGTCACTTCCTTCAGTCCCTTGCCGGTCATGGCAAACATCCCCAGCTCATTTACCGCACCGAAGCGGTTCTTTACTGCACGGATGACGCGATACCTGCTGCCCCCTTCATTCTCAAAATACAGCACGGCATCTACCATGTGTTCCAGTACTCGCGGGCCGGCCAGCGAACCTTCCTTCGTGACATGACCGACCAGCACAACGCAACAGCGCTGTTCCTTGGCCCAGCGCACCAGCCGGGCTGCCGATTCGCGCACTTGCGACACCGAGCCCGGCGCAGCGGCGAGTTCGTCGGTATAGGTAGTCTGGATCGAGTCAATGATCATCAATTGTGGTTTTTCTTCGTTTGCCCGGGAAAGAATCTGGTTGACATCTGTTTCGGCGAGGCACCTGATGTCATCCAGCTTCAGGCCAAGCCTCCTGGCTCTCATGCCCACCTGTTCCAACGACTCTTCCCCGGTGATGTACAAGCAGGGGAAACGCCCGGCGAGGGCGGAAACCATTTGCAATAGCAAGGTTGACTTTCCTATCCCCGGGTCACCTCCAAGCAACAAAACCGAACCCGGAACGAGGCCTCCGCCGAGTACCCGGTCCAGCTCGCCCACGCCGGTTTCAACCCGTTGGATACTCGACTCGCCAACATGAGCCAGGCTATTCACCTTGTTTTCGAGGCGGCCGGAAAATCCCCCAAAACGGTTGCTCCGCGAAACTGACTCAAGAACTTCAACAATTGAGTTCCAGGCCTGGCATTCTGAACACTGGCCGGCCCACTTGTTTAATTGGGCTCCACATTCTTGACACTGGAATGAATTCCTGCTTTTTGCCATGTTCGCCTCAGTTGCAAAAATATGGTACGTCGGCCGTGTTGTAGCAGATCGCAAGCATGACCTCCAGCCCAAGACACCGGCAAGGACATTTTCTTACAGTACAGTCAATGCCAGTAGTTTTGGTGAGAGCTGAACCAGCAACGGGTGGGATGGCATGAATCAGCAAAAAGAACAGCAGCTAATCGGTGAATCCCAAGCCATATTGGGCGTACTGGAGCACGCGTCCCGTGTTGCCCCGCTCAACCGGCCAGTGCTGGTTATCGGTGAACGTGGCACTGGCAAGGAACTGATTGCAGCCCGGATTCATTACCTTTCGCAGCGCTGGGACCGCCCGTTTGTCAAATTGAATTGCGCCGCTCTTTCAGAATCCCTGCTGGAATCTGAATTGTTTGGACATGAGGCAGGTTCTTTTACCGGCGCGACGCGACGGCGGCTCGGCCGGTTTGAACTGGCTCACCAGGGCAGCCTGTTTCTGGATGAACTGGCGAGCACATCCGACCGGGTGCAGCAGAAAATTCTCCGTGTAATTGAATATGGTGAATTGGAGCGCGTGGGTGGGAACGAAACCATTCAAACCAATGTGCGAATTATCGGCGCAACCAACGAAGATCTTCCTGCCATGGTCGACCGGGGAAAATTCCGTGCTGACTTGCTTGATCGACTGGCATTTGACGTGATTACCTTACCACCCCTGCGTGAGCGGCCAGACGATATCATGCCCATGGCAGAGCATTTTGCTGTGAAGATGTGCGGAGAACTTGGACTTAAGCTGTTCAGCGGTTTCAGCACGGAATCCCGGCAACAACTGCTTGACTACACCTGGCCTGGCAACGTACGCGAATTGAAAAACGTGCTGGAACGCGCGGTTTATTCGATGACGGTTGATAGTGACCCAATCAGTTTCATAGTATTCGACCCCTTTCAATCCCCGTGGAGGCCGCGCACACA
>SHZL01000139.1 GCA_009692275.1 Lysobacterales bacterium
TTGCTGATGAGCACATTTGCCTATGTGTGGGTGGTGCGGGTGTTGACCCACGATCCTTTCCTGTCCGTGGCATTGTTTGAATTGCTGCACGCCATGCAATACCTCGCCATTGTGTGGGCCTTCAACCACCGGCTGGTAGTGAACGGCTCTGCCGGCGTACTGCCACGCTTTTTCTACCTGCCGCGCGCGGCCTCCGTGGTAGCTTACGTTGGAGCCTGCCTTGCTTATGGCTCGCTGGCACTGGCGGTGTTCACTCAGTTGCATGATGGCTTGCTCAAGCAGGTCATGGAGGCATTGCTTATCACCTCGGGCTTGCTGCACTACTACTACGACGGGTTTATCTGGAAACTGAAACAACCCGAGACCCTGCGCGGCCTTGACCTGCAGTCGAAAGAGGGCGCAAAACGCCCGGCCACGGTGGTGTGGAGCAGCGTCGGCCAGGCTGCGCTGGTTGGCGTCCTGGTTGTCCTGCTGGGAAGCCTGGAGGCCACCACTACACCGCCTGACGGGCTTGCAAAGGAACTCGCGATCGTCCAGGCCGTACCGGAAAGCCCCACTGCACTGAACAATGCGGGCTCGCAGATGCTGCAACGCGGACAGCACCGGGAAGCGTTGACGCTATTGCGCAAGGCATTGAAGCTTCAGCCTGGTTTGGACCAGGCCAGACTGTCCTTGAGTGACGCCCTGGCCACCGTTGCGCAGGAAGAAACGCAGGCCGGACGTTTGGATGCAGCATTGATCTATCTGCGCGAAGCGGTGGGAGTTGAGCCCGATTCTGCCGAGCGCCATAACGATCTTGGGGTCATGCTGGCGAACCTGGGGCGCTATGACGAAGCAGATTTTGCTCTACGTGAAGCGCTGTTACTGGACCCCAACCATGCATCGGCCCGGCAGAACCTGGAGCAAATCCAGCAAATGCGCTAGCGGCATCAGGTTCTGTCGAGGAACAGGTGCAGGATCTTGCCGGACGCGGTCTTCCTTGGCAGCTCTCGCACGATGCGTAATACGCCACCGGATCGCCATTGCAGTTCCATGAGCCGCTCTCCACCCGTCCCGCCACCGATGGCATTGAAGAACACGTCGGAGATTACTGCAGGGTCGATGTCCCCCAGCGCCGGATTCACCAGCAGCCGTATTTCCGGCCGGGCCCGCGCGCCATCGAGGGTTTCCAGCAACTGGTAGTCGGTCGGACTGCCGCCGAAGCGTGCGGGCAATACTTCCTCGAGCACGCGGATGACATCGATGTCGAGCAGCGTGATACCGCCCGCGGTGAGTTTCTCGAAACTGCGCACCGTGTGGATGTGCACCCCCCAGCCGTCCTGCTCGAGAGCGCAGCCGCAGTTGCGGCGGGTGATTTCGGCCTGGTCGCCCATGCACACATTGAGCAACAGGATCGGCGCGGAGGGCAGCAGCGAGCTCAGCAACATGGCCTTAGCCGGCAGTGCCGGGCCGACGCCGTGATTCCCTGGTGTACCGGCGAAACCGGGACCGGGCTGGATCAGCGCATGGCGGTCATCGAAAAAGTGCCTGTCGTCCGGTGCTTCCGGGTGCACACAGGCATACGCGAGGATGTCCGTTTCCGTCGCTCCCATGCGCGGCAGTAGCACGGCGCCAACGCCTTCAACCACCGCACGGCGCGCTGCTGTAGTCGGCTCACCGCCGCCGGTAAATCGTGCCCCGCGGATATCCAGCCCGGCCTCCGTCGCCGCCTGGCAGATCAGCACTGCTGAACTGGCAAACGTCCACACGTGGGGGATGCGGTCGTTCTTGAGTTCATCGGCCAGCCAGCGCGCAATGGGCAAGGGTGCAGCCAGCGGCGCCAGGGTCGCCGCCGGTAGCGGCACGCCGGACAGCAGGCTGCCAAGGCGCATGGCGCGCGCGCCCAACCGATAGCGCGCATTCAGGCCCGGCAGGGCGGGATCAACCGGCGTAAACCAGCGCACCGGGGGCTTGCCACCGCGCGCGAACTCAAGGGGGGTTCGTGACTGCCGTCCCGCCCGGCGCGCCGTAGTGGGCGTGCTGCCAGTCGCGCCCGCCGTGCGCAGCCAGCGTGAGATGGGTATTGATTGCGTGGTCGTGGATGAACGCAAGGTCAACAGGCACGGGTGTGCGCGCACCGCGACTGCCACTGGACTCCGCAAGGCTGTGCACCACCGAGCGCGGATTCGACAGTGTCCGCGGGTTAACGGTAAATTTGAGGCTGCCGCGAATCACCGGGCGCCGGCTTTTGAACTCGTCACCGCTCAGGTAGACACCGGCCCGCAGCAGTTCATGCAACGCGCCTTCCACACCTTCGCGCGCCACACTGTTGCGCAAATCCGGCAGCGTGCAGCCAACATGCTGCAGCAGTTTGGCATAAGGGGAATCGGGCACACGGCAAGCCTCGCTGACGCGGTCAAGGAATCGGGCCGCACGTTGCTCGAAGCGCTGCCGCACTTCCACGCGCGCCTGCTCCAGGGAAAACGGCGAGCGCAGGAAGCGTGGCAATGCCGCGAGGAAGCGCAGTCCAACCCGCAGATCGTCGCCCGAGAGTCCTGCCATCATCATTGTGCCATCATCAAAATACATGATCCTGTTCGAAAATGAAGAATAGCAATGAAAGATGGGTGAAGACATCCTCGCCATCCGTCACCAGCGCGGAAGTGGTTTTATGGGTTGACGCGGGCCATGAAAATCTGCCAGACTGGCACCGCTAAACTGGAGCGATGATGAACTCAACGAAAACAGTTTTACTGTCGTTCGTCATCACCGCGGTAGACGTGGTGGGTGTCAACGAACCGGCCTTTGGCGCGGAAGATGCCGCAGCAGAAGAAGTCATCAAGCATGTCGTGGCGCTCAACGGCACCTACGGACGCAACGAACTTGACGCCTATTTTGCCTTCTTTTCCCCGGACACCACCCTCTGGTTCGACTCGGGTGGTGCCAAGCTGGCGGACTATAAGAAGGACTGGTACAAACTCGTCGCAGATGGCGGCGGCGTCGTGAAGAACGTGATCTCCGACCTGCACGTGCAGATGGGACCGGGGGAGACCACCGCCGTCGCAATCTACCAGGTTGACGTGGAGACGCGCATGCCCGATGGCAGCATCACCA
Organism: Lysobacterales bacterium; assembly: GCA_009692275.1. Lineage (GTDB taxonomy): Bacteria > Pseudomonadota > Gammaproteobacteria > Xanthomonadales > SZUA-36 > SHZL01. The sequence goes on from SHZL01000139.1 coordinate 3,094, forward strand.
GGGGCCAGGGCCACGAGACCGATGTCTGGTTCCTGGGCAACGGCCAGTGGCTGGTCGCGCACCTGCATTGGAGCACCGTGCTGTTGGACACCGTGGCGCTGCCGCCAGGGGCGCCCGAGTAATCGCAGGGAAGCTGCCCGGGCGGTTGCCTGAATTGTCGCCCGCTTTGGGTGGGTGACCGTGACCCGCTTCAAGCCCCAGGCCAGGCCCTGAAAATTTACCTCGTAAGGCACGGTCAGGCCGAGCACTCCTGGCAGGTGGCGGATAACCCGGGACTCAGCGAGCGTGGCCATCAGCAGGCGCTGGCCACGGCACAGCAATTGGCGCTCATTATTGAACCTGGAGTGCAACTCATCAGCAGCCCGATGGTACGCGCGCGGGAAACGGCGCAACCGCTGGCTCAAGCCCTGGGCAGGCCGGTGTCCATTATCGAAGCGTTCCGGGAAATACCCACGCCGGTAGCCCTGGATGAACGGCCGGGCTGGCTGAAATCGATTTCCCGGCAAACCTGGAGCGAACAGGAAGAAATGGTGCGCGCCTGGCACCAGGCGCTGCTGCAGGAATTGCAGCAGATCCGCCAACCCGCCGTGGTGTTCACTCACTTCATGGTATTAAATGCCATTGTCGGCGCGCTGACCGGCGATGACCGGGTGGTGTGTTTTCTACCCGACAATGCCTCGGTCACCACCGTGCAATGGACGGAGCAAACCCTGCAGCTGGTGGAACTGGGGCAGCAACTGAAAACCGTGGTTCATTAGCCGCTGATCGCGATAGCAGCGAAGGTCACGCCGCGTGATCGCGTTTCCTCACCGTGGTTTAGTCCCCAGGAGTCGGCGCTCACCCTGCAGTGCGCTTCACCATGCGCGCATGAAACTTTGAACTGGGCTTCCAGTGCCAGCGGCGAAACTCCAGCGGCCCGTCACGCACCACGCTGCAGTCGAAGTTTTCCGTCACGGCCAACAGAAAACAGGTGGCCAGGCGATGCGTCAGGTGCACGCCGAGGCAGGCGATGCGCGATGCGCCGAATGGCGAATATTCCTTGCGTGTTGGCGCAGGGTCAAGAAACCGGTCCGGATTAAACGCATCGGGCTGGTCAAATATCGCCGGATCGCGGTGGTTCTCGCGCGTGCAAAAACGCAGCAGCCAGCCTGTTGGAATCGTGAAACCATCGAAGGAGATATCCGCCAGCACCGTGCGATACAGGTACTCACTTTGGTGCAGCCTGAGCACTTCTTGTACGAATCGCAGGCTCAAAGGCGCAGCATCTGGCGGCAATGCAGACACGGCTTCCTGGCGCAGTCGTGCGGCCCAGGCAGGTTCTTCGCAAACGGTTTTGAACAGCCACCCCAGTAGCCCGCTGAAGTCAATCCAGGATGCCTGGGCCATGTAGATCAGGTTGCGCAAGGTGTTGATGTCACGCAGCGCTTCGCTGTCGGCCAGCACAATTTCCCCGACGACGGATGGCCCGGGTTGAGTCCCTCCGGGGCCCGGGTCGAGGTAGGTTTGGGCTAGCTCCAGGACAGTGGCCCCCAATTCATTCAGCGCCTCTTCCACCTCAGTGTCATTGTCGCTGGCAACGTCGATCCCTGCATACAAATGCCGCATCAATTGCATGCGAGCATCGCCGGGGGCGAGACCGAAAAACAGCAGTATGAACCAGGCAAAGGCCAGCTCTTTCAGGGCGTCCTCCGGCGCCAGTCTGTGCTCGTTCACTGCGCTAGCAAGCCCGGGCAGCTTGCTTTTGAGGTGCTGCTCAATCAACGGCATGTTGGCGTCGATCACTGCAGGTTTGATCGCCTCCTGAAGAATCTTGCGGTAACGGGCATGGTCCTGATGTTGCATGTAACGCAGATAGCCCTTGGGGACGAAGCGGTTGAACGGCGCTATCGTTGGCAAAAGCCTGGCATCATGTTCCCGCAAAATATTCTGCGCCCGTTCCATGCCCATGACACAGACCACTGGCTGCCACAGTCGCTGGCGCGGGTCTGGACCGGCGCCCGTGCCAAACTGATTCAGCTTGAAGGTGCGGCCATAGCGGTCAGCCTGTTGCTGGATGAAGTACGGGTTGCACAGGTAGCCAAACGGGGTCAGCCAAACGGGGTCAGGGACAACGAACCGGGAGGCAGTCCACGCGCGCGCCCGGAAGTGCTGCGGCCCTGCCACAGTGCAACGGCAATGACACAGGCTGCCACTGCCGCCAGGGGCCTCAGCCACAACGGGTAGTAAACAAGAAAGCACGCAATGGCACCCAGGCAGAGCAACGACAGGCCGGCCAGACTTGCTGCGATGCGCGGAAAAGAGCGCCTGAAAGACGGGTTGGCAGCAGCGGCCATGAAAGGCCACATGACGACCAGGAGAACGCCGATTTCCAGCACGACTTCCAATGACATGACCATCCTCGCGTACACTCTTACATTGTGTTTTACCGGAGTGCCACTATGACTGACCAACAGCTTCAGGTGCAATTGGAAAATCCGCAACGGGAAGCCTTTCTTCAGCCCACGCCGACGATTGATTTCGACAGCGCCATCGTCAGGAATTTTGTCCGCGACAACAGCGAGGAAAAAAGCAGCATCACGGAACAGGTGCTTGCGCTTTACTACGCCGTGCGCGACCAGATTCGTTACGATCCCTACACGCCCGGCGAGCAACTGAGCGATTTTTCCGCCAGCCGCACGCTGGAACTGATGCGCGGCTGGTGCGTGCCCAAGTCCATCCTCTACGCGGCCTGTTGCCGCTCCCTGGGCGTCCCGGCCCGGCTCGGCTACGCCGATGTACGTAATCATCTGTCCACTGCCAATCTGCGCCGCCAGATGGGCACGGACATTTTTTACTGGCATGGTTACACCGATGTGTACCTGCACGATAAATGGGTGAAAGCGACCCCCGTGTTCAATATCGAGCTGACCACCCGCTTTCGTCTCAAGCCGCTGCAGTTCAATGGCACCGCGGATTCCATCTACCATCCATTCGATATCGATGGCCGCCAACACATGGAATACCTGAACTCCCGCGGCGCGTTTGCCGATCTGCCATTCGAAGAGATGCGCAGGGACTTTGCCAGGTACTATCCAGCGTGGGGCGCCGCCGGTAAGGCAGCTGATTTTGACCGGGAGGTGGTTTTGGAAACCTCGGGTTAAGCAGCTTTTTTTTCAGCCTCTTTTCAATCCGAATCAATCTCGCCTTCGTCAACGTCGGGGGTGGAGTAATCGTCAAAACCACTGCCGATCTTGCCTTCGTTGATATCGGGCGTGGAGTAATCGTCAAAGCCACTACCGATCTTCCCTTCGTTGATGCCGCGAGTGGAGTAGTCATCGAAGCCACTGCCGATCTTGCCTTCGTTTACTTCCTCTGTGGAGTAGTCGTCGAAACCACTACCGACCTTGCCCTCGTTTATTTTCTCCGTGGAGTAGTCATCAAAACCACTGCCGATTTTGCCTTCGTTGACCTCAGGAGTGGAGTAGTCATCGAATTGCGCAGATACGTTGATTGTCAGAGCCAGCGCACAGATTGCCATCAGGTATTTCATTGCAGTTTCCTCATATCAATATGCTCACGACACGGACTTTATACAGGATGGCTCTCAATACCTGAGAATAGCATCAGGTAGGCGTGCCTTCTCCTGGTGCCCACACATTGTGAGCCTGACTTGATTGTAGTCCCATTTTGGGACTATAGTAATTCCGTGCGCGTGATTGCCATTAGAAACCTTCGCGATTTTTGGGAAATCCATCCCGAAGCAGAGGTTCCGTTGAAAGCGTGGCTTGATGAGGCAAGGGCCGCTAGTTGGCAAACGCCCGCCGATATTAAAGCTCGTTATGCCAATGCCAGTATCCTTAAAAGCCGCCGGGTCGTATTTAATATCAAAGGTAATGACTATCGGCTCATTGTCGCTGTTGCATACCAGTTTGGTGCGATTTATATCAAGTTTGTTGGTACCCACAAACAATACGCTGCGATAAACGCTGACACAGTGGAGATAGACTCATGAACATCCAACCCATCCGGAATGACGAGGATTACCAAGCCGCACTTGCGGCTGTTTCGGCATCATTTGATGACCCGCCAGCGCCGAATACCTTGGCCGGAGATCGCTTCGATGTGCTGATTACCCTGATCGAGGCCTATGAAGCAAAACACTTCCCGATTGACCTGCCCGATCCCATAGAAGCGATTAAATTTCGCATGGAGCAGGGTGGTTTGAGTCCCAAAGA
>SHZL01000140.1 GCA_009692275.1 Lysobacterales bacterium
GTCATACACGTCATACTGCGTGACTATCATTGGTACGTATGATGTGACGCTCCAGGAACGAAAAACGAAATAAGAGCGATTCTCAGCACGTTTGAGTAGGCCAAGCATTCCTAAAGAGTCGGCCAGATGCGGCCAAGTGACGTTTCTACTATCACCGATCGACGAGCGTCGGGGCGTCCTGTTTCTGCCAATTTAAATTCTATTTGTAAATAGCCTCTAAAACAGCATCCTGCCACAGTAAATCCCATGGCTCAGGGTCCATATACGTCAGTTCAGACGTTTCCCCATCAGCCGCGAACGACCATTGAAATTTAACCACGGTTCCCGCCTGAAGATAATGCTTCAATATTTCGTCCTTCAACTCTGGATCATCTTTTGCCACCTTTGACAGTTCGAACATGTTGCTATCGGCGTCGCTGCGCTACGCTGGTCCTATTATTTCCTTTGCCCGGTCTGGATGTTCTTGTACGAAACGAGCATAAGCAGGCCCTAGTTGAGCGTCGGGTGATATCATCTGGCGATGCAAACTCTCAGAAATGGTGCCCGTAAACGCTACGAATTTTACTCCCTTTTCTGTTTCCATTCGACGCCCCCCCCTTCTTCAGTAGCACCAACCTTTAGAGTCCATGGGTTAATGTAGCTGTATTTTCAAGAAGATGGTGCCGAAGGTCGGACTCGAACCGACACTCTGTTTCCAGAACTGGATTTTGAGTCCAGCGCGTCTACCAGTTCCGCCACTTCGGCAATGTGCGTGAGGTACCAGGGAGGCGCAGATTATAGCCACCTCGAACCGGTCTGACCAGCGATTTGCTGCCACCGATTTTGGTGGCCTTACCAAGCCAGTCCTAGAGCCGGTCTGACTCCATTTCCAATACTTTTTGCAGGTACGATGCAATGGCGGGTTTGAACCGATCGTAATCTACCAGGAAGGAGTCGTGGCCCTGGTCTGAAGGTAATGCAACAAGCTCCGCATCAATTTCATTGGCTGCCAATGCCTCGGCTATGTCGCGCTGCTGGTGCAAAGGGAACAGGATATCCGAGTCGACTCCGATGATGCAGGCTGAATCCAGCTCGATATGGCTCAGTGCATCGGTCAGCGATTGATGTCCATCGGCCACATTGAACCAGTCCATTGCGCGCGAGAGGTATACGTAGGCGCAGGGATCGTACTGCACCACGAATTTTCGCGCTGCATTCTCCAGGTAGAACTCAACCTTGTAATTCATGCCGAAAACCTGCGGCTTGTACTTGGTCTGCGGCTGGCGTCCAAAGCGTTTGCGCCATTCACGCGCCGAGCGGTAGGTAATCATCCCCAGCTTGCGCGCCAGCCGCATTCCCGTCCATGGCCAACTTTCCGGCGTGTAGTTACCATCATGCCAATTCGGATCGGTAACAATCGCCTCGCGTTGCAGCGAGCGGATCGCAATGCTGAAGGGCTCTGCCCACGCGGAACTGGATACCGCCAGGAAATGTCGCGCGCCTGCCGGGTGCTGGTACAGCCAGGCCAAGCCGCTCATTCCACCCATGGAGGGACCAACCATGGTGCGCAATTGTTCAATCCCGAGATGATTCAGCACCAGCTGCGCTGCGGCAGCAATGTCCCAAATTGTAAGTTCGGGAAAATCCAGCCGGTATGGCTTGCCCGTGGCTGGATTGATGCTTGCCGGCCCCGTTGAGCCTTTACAGCTGCCGATAGAATTGATGCAAATGACAAAATTACTGTCGGTGTCTATGGGTCTTCCGGGGCCAATGACAGGCTCCCACCACCCCTCGGTTGGATCCATGGAATTTGATGCGGCATGCGCGCTCGGAGAAATGCCGGTCAGGATCATGACGGCGTTGGAACGATTGTGGTCAAGCTCGCCCCAGGTCTCATATGCCAGTGTCAGCTCAGCTACACTTCCCCCGCGACGGAAAGCGAAGGGCTTCCTGCTATGCAAGAACTGAGTTGCGCCGCTCATTTCATTCCTGCAAGTTGGCTTTAATCCGGGTGAATTCGTGAACACCCGTCAAGCTGTTGTATATGAAGGTAACCATTTGCGCCGGTTTGATCCGGGTCTGGCCCAAAGCATCGTCCCATTGCGCAGTCGGCCTGGCGGCGATGACTTCCTCCAGTGATTTACCCTGGTCGATCAGGGCCTGGACATTGGCCTGGGCCTGAAGCAGAAAATCCCGATAAGCGGTCAACTCGGTTGGTGTGCTGACCGGACCATGCCCGGGAATGATGCGCGTGTCCTTATTGGTCATTGTCAGCGCCAACTCCACGCCCGCCAGGATTCCCTGCAGCGATCCGCCGCTGTCAAGATCGATAAAGGGATAAAGGCCATTGAAATAGATATCACCCATGTGGATGACGTTGCTCACCGGGAAGTGAATGATTGCATCACCATCCGTGTGGCCATTGGCAACGTGAATGACCGTTACATCCTCCCCGTTCAGGTGCAAAGTGATGCGGTCGCTGAATGTGATCACGGGCAATGCGCCCGCAGCCCATGGTTCGGTGGTTTCATTCAGGAAATTATTGAATTGCCTGGTGCTCATGCGCTGGTAAACGTTGTCGTGTGCAACAATAACCGCTCCCGTGCCTGCAATGATTTCGTTGCCGCCCACATGGTCGGCATGATGATGGGTGTTGATGATGAAGCGGATAGGGCGATCACTGATCTTGCGGATTTCAGCCAGCAATTGCTGAGTAACCGGCTGAACCTGGTCGTCAACGATGTAAACCCCGTCCTTACCAGCAGAGATGCCTACGTTCCCTCCCTGGCCTTTGAGCATGGTGACCGTGTCCGACAACCGCGTGGCGACAAACTCCGGTGGCTTATCCTGTGCTGAACCAATGGCCGGCAGAATAAAGCAGGCACCCAATGCAAGGAGCCGCAGTGGAATGGGAATAGCAATGAAGCGTTTTTTCATGATGACTCCGCCCGGAAGATTATTCTACTTTCTGGCCCAGGATCAGTTGCGTGAGCTCGCCGTTTGCAAGGTCTACCTGGGTGCTTGTGCTCTGCCAGTCGCCGGCGACGGGTGTTGGCTGGCCGGTGAGAGACAACCGCGCTTGCAGTTTTATCCCGGCACTCAGGGAAATGGGCCGCTGAGGCATCATGCTGTCCTTGTCGGTCAAGGTCAATTGCAGCGGTAATACGGGCTGGCTTATGCGCCGAACGCCCAAGGGTGGACCACCTGAGGATCCCGCCTCTCTGGCAATGATGAATAACACCGCACCGTTCGGGATTTGCGGCATAGCTGCCGTTGCAGATGCGCCGAGCGCAACGTTGATTACCACTCCAGGCCAGCTCTCCGCTGCCACAGTTTCCGCCTCGGCCGCGGTTTTCTGTTCCGCGGCAGTTTTCGCCTCCGCGGCAATTTTCGGCGCTGCGATGGTTGGCGACGGTTCACCGAGGCGCGTTCGCGCTTGTGTAATCTGCTCGGTCACTGTCTGGGATACCGGGCCATCGGGCTGGACTTGCATTAACAGACGCTCCCACCAGCCTATTGCACTGCGGTCATCACCAGTTTGGGCGGCAGCAATGCCGAGCAACCACAAGCCTTTCTGCAATGTAGGATCAGCCTTAACTGCCTGCTCCAACAGGGCAGTCATTTCCGCAGTAATCTGGGGATTGCCCGAGGCAAAAAGACGCGCTTCCACCAGCTCAACCACAATCAACGCTTGCCCCGGTGCAAGGCGCTGAGCTGTTTCCAGTGCCTGCACCGCCTTTGGGTAGTTTTGCAGTGACTTGTAGCTGCGGCCCAGCAACACCCAGCCTTCAATATCATCGGGAGATTCGCTCAGGCGTTGGCGCAGTTGCTCTGTCAATGTAGCCATGTCGCCATCAGCAGGGACACCTGAGGTCATTGCTTCTGGACTGAGTGCCGCCGGAGTTCCAACGCCCTGGTACATCCAGTAGATAATCAGCGGCAGTGCCATGACGGCAGCCACTGCTGCTAATCTCCATCTTGAATGGCTGCGCACCAGTGGCCAGAGGGTTATCGCTCCGGCCAGCAGCACGATGAATAATGAGATGCCCCAAAACATCATTCGAATCGCTCTTCATCTGCGGTTGCGAGAATCCGGTTACGACGTCGGATGGCAAATATGATTACCAACGCTCCGCCCAGCAGTAGGGTAAACGGAAGGGCCCACAGGAGCAGCGTATTGCCGCCGACCTCCGGGCGGTAGAGTACGAAATCCCCGTATCGATCCACCAGGAAGGCCTTGATTTCCTCATCACTGCGCCCGGTCATCATCATTTTGTGGATTTCCACGCGCAGATCCTGCGCCAGCGGCGCATCTGAGTCAGCAAGGTGCTGGTTTTGACAAACCAGGCAGCGCAACTCCTCGGTCAGTGCCTGGTAGCGGGTTTCCTGGGCAGAGTTTTCAAACACCAGGGGCTCTGCTGCTTGCATGGGTAAAGCAAGCACGAGGCCCAGGAACAGCACTGAAAAAAGTCTGATCATCACGGACTGCCTGCCATGGGCTGCAGTCGCGGGAGGATCTCATTTTGTATGACATCAGGCGTCAGTGCGCCAATTTGTTTGAAAAGTATCCGGCCTGAGGCATCCACGAGAAAAGATTCAGGTGCGGCGTACACGCCGAAATCAATTGCGATGCGGCCACGGGTATCCGCCAGGTTCAGTGCGTACGGGTTGCCATACTGCTGCAGCCAATCCAGCGCGTCCTGTCGTGCATCGCGGTAGTTCAGCCCGATAACGCGGACCTTGCCTGATGCCGCCAGGGCCTTTAGTACGGGATGCTCTATTCGGCAGGTCACACACCAACTGGCCCAGACATTGAGCAGGAATGGTTCGCCGATCAAGTCTGCCTGGCTCACCGTGTCCGTCTCCTGGCCGAGCAACGGCAGGCGGAATTCTGGAATTTCTCTTCCGATCAGAGGTGAGGGCAGGTCGGTTTTGTGATCAGAAAGGGTCAACCCTACCGCGAGTAATACACCCAGCAGCAGGAACAAAAGCAAGGGTAGTAATCGTCCGATCACGCAACCGGCTCCACATTAGTGGTTGCAGGCACGCCGTGCGACGAGCCTTCCTTGCTTAGTGGCCGGCGATAACGCCGGTCAGTTGCAGCGAGCAAACCGCCGGCCAGCATGAACAGTGCTCCGAGCCAGATGAAACGGATAAAAGGTTTGTGATAAATCCGTACAGCCCAGGCGGTGCCTTGTTCATCGAGAGGTTCCCCAAGGGAAACATACAGATCCCGCGTAAGCCCCGGGTCGATTGCCGCTTCGGTCAGGATCTGCCCTCCAACAATATAACGACGCTTTTGGGGGTGCATGCTGGTGATGCGTTTGCCGTTTTGGTAGACCGTAAATTCACCTTCATCAGCGACGTAATTGGACCCTTGCAGCTTTCGCGTACCTTCGAACACGAATTCATAGGTCGCCATTTCAAACCGGTCACCCCTGCTCATGCGCAAGTGTTTTTCCGAACTGATGGCGTTGGTAAGTCCGGCACCAATGAGAAAGACCCCTACGCCGATGTGCGCGAGGCACATCCCGGTTTCACTGCGGGAAGGCAAAAAGCGGGGGAACCGCCCTATATGGCGAAAGAAAAGCTGCAGGGTCGCCGTGATAATCCACACTCCACCCGAAGCTGCAGCGGCGGCGAGTAATCCCGCCTGGGGCAGCAACAGCAGAACCGCTCCCGCGGCCAGCAAAGCACATGCGGCAGGTAGCCAAAGCTGTCTCAGCACGCGCCGGAAATGATCTTCTTGCCACTGCACGTTGAAGCCGAGCGGCAACAGCAGGGCCAAAGGTACGAGCAGCATGCCGAACAGGGTTCCAAAGTACGGTGGACCAACGGAAATCTTGCCCAAATCCAGCGCTTCCAGCAACAGCGGGTACAGGGTGCCAATCAGAACCATGGCCGCCATGACAGCCAGTATCAGGTTGTTCAGCAAGAGCAGGGTTTCGCGCGAGAGTGCAGAAAATCGTCCACCCTGAATCATGCCGGGTGCACGCATGGCAAAAAGAAGCAGGGAACCACCTACAACAATAAACAGGAAGGTGAGTATGAAGATGCCTCTGGCGGGATCGGACGCGAATGCATGTACTGAAGTCAGCACTCCGGAGCGGACCAGGAAGGTGCCCAAAAGGCTGAGTGAAAATGCCGTGATTGCCAGGATCAAGGTCCAGTTGCCAAATGCACCACGTTTTTCAGTGACGGCCTGGGAATGAATCAAGGCTGTGCCCACGAGCCAGGGCATAAAGGAAGCGTTTTCGACCGGATCCCAGAACCACCATCCGCCCCAGCCCAGTTCGTAGTAAGCCCACCAGCTGCCGAGCGCAATGCCAATGGTCAGAAATGACCATGCGACATGGGTCCACGGTCGCGACCAGCGGACCCACTCACGGTTCACCTGCTGGCCCAGGAGTGCGGCCACGGCGAAGGCAAACGCCACGGAGAATCCGACATAGCCCGTGTACAACAAGGGTGGGTGGATGATCATGCCCACATCCTGCAGCAAGGGATTGAGGTCCATGCCCTCGGCAGCCGGCGGTAGCAAGCGCAAAAAGGGATTGGAGGTATAAATGATGAACAGCAGGAAGCCGGTGCTCACCAGGCCTAACACTCCCAGCACACGTGCGCGAAATGCATCGGGCAAACGCCGGCTGAACAGCGCCACTGCTGCAGTCCAGGCAGACAGGATCAGCACCCACAAAAGCTGTGAACCTTCGTGCGCTCCCCAAACCGCGGTGATGCGGTATTCAATTGGCAATTGGGAGCTGCTATTGCGCGCGACGTATTCAACTGAAAAATCTTGCGAAATAAATGCCCATACCAAGAGACTGAAAGCGCTCGCAACCAGCGCAAAATGCACCAGGGCAGCATGGAAACCCACTCGCATCAGCCGACGGTTTCCTGAATATGCGCCCCAAAAGGGCAGGCTGCCCAGCATGACTGCCTGCAGCAATGCCGCCAGTAACAGTACCTGTCCCAGTTCCGGGGTCATGGTTTCCTGGTCTCATCTACTGGAGTCCTGGTGGCCGAAGGATCTTCGGCTGGGGGATGCCCCGATTTCTTCAGCGCATCGGCAACTTCCGGCGGCATATATTTTTCATCATGCTTGGCCAGTATTTCACTGGCCTGGAACAGGCCGTTTTCATCCAAAGCACCACGGGCAATCACACCCTGGCCTTCGCGAAAAAGGTCGGGCAGGGTGCCGACATAATGCACCGCGACTTCCTTCTGGTAATCGGTGACAGTGAATTGCACTGCCAGACCGTCCTTTGCCCGTTCCACGCTACCCTTCTCGACC
>SHZL01000141.1 GCA_009692275.1 Lysobacterales bacterium
ACGGTGCGCAAGCCGGATGCTTCGCGTTCCCGTAGCCGCGAAGTCTATTTACTGGCTCAGGGACACAAGGTCGGTTAAATTGATCTCTCGGCTTGAGCAATCCAGCACGTCTCAACATAGATTTAGAGGAAACTGATTTGAACGACCTTGCCAAGAATCTGCTCACCTGGGCGATCATCGCCATTGTGCTGGTTTCTATTTTCAATCATTACGCTAATGTCACTGCGGTGACCGACACGGTGTCCTATTCACAGTTCCTGGCAAACGTGCGCTCCGGGCAGGTGGCCCAGGTGCGTATCGAAAGCACCGGCAGTGGCAACCAGGTTTCCGGGCGAACTTCTGATGGCAAGGATTTCCAGACGTTCGGCCCACCTGACCAAAAGCTGGTTGACGACCTGGTTGAAAACCAAGTCGACATCACTGCCGAGCCTCCGGCTGAGCGCTCGGTGCTGGTTGACCTCATTCTTGGTGTTGCTCCCATCCTTCTGCTGATCGGGGTTTGGGTCTATTTCATGCGCCAGATGCAGGGAGGCGGTGCCGGTCGCGGAGCCATGTCGTTTGGCAAAAGCAGGGCCAAGTTGCAGGGCGAAGACCAGGTAAAAATCACGTTTGCGGATGTCGCCGGTGTGGAAGAGGCCAAGGAAGAAGTCGGTGAACTGGTCGAGTTCCTGCGCAACCCGGGCAAATTCCAGAAGCTGGGCGGGCACATTCCGCGCGGAGTGCTCATGGTGGGCGCGCCGGGTACAGGTAAGACTCTGCTTGCCAAGGCCATTGCCGGTGAGGCCAAAGTCCCGTTCTTTTCAATTTCAGGCTCGGATTTTGTCGAGATGTTCGTGGGCGTAGGCGCGTCCCGGGTGCGCGACATGTTTGACCAGGCGAAAAAGCATGCACCGTGCATCATCTTTATCGATGAAATCGACGCAGTTGGCCGCCACCGGGGCGCCGGGTTGGGCGGAGGCCATGATGAGCGGGAGCAAACACTCAACCAGCTATTGGTGGAAATGGATGGCTTCGAGGGCGGTGACGGAGTCATCGTAATTGCAGCAACCAACCGGCCGGATGTGCTGGACCCGGCTTTGCTGCGGCCGGGCCGGTTTGACCGGCAGGTGTATGTGCCTCTGCCGGACATTCGTGGACGCGAAGCCATACTCAAGGTTCACATGCGCAAAGTGCCGCTGGCGGAGGACGTCGTGGCCAAGGTCATCGCGCGGGGCACCCCGGGTTTCTCCGGCGCCGACCTGGCAAACCTCGTGAACGAGGCTGCCTTGTTCGCTGCCCGGGACAACGCCAAGTCCGTGAGCATGGAGCACCTGGACCGTGCCAAGGACAAGATCCTTATGGGCACTGAACGCCGTTCCATGGTGATGTCGGAACAAGAGAAGAATCTTACTGCCTACCATGAAGCCGGTCATGCGATAGTCGGACGTCTCGTGCCGGAGCACGATCCGGTTTACAAGGTATCCATCATTCCGCGGGGAAGGGCTCTGGGAGTGACCATGTTTCTGCCGGAGCAGGACAAGTACAGTGTTTCGAAAAAACAACTGGAGAGCCAACTGGCCAGCTTGTTTGGCGGCCGGGTCGCGGAAGAACTTGTTTTCGGCGCGGAGAATGTAACCACCGGCGCGTCAAATGACATTGAGCGGGCCACCAACATCGCGCGCAACATGACTACGAAATGGGGACTGACTGACAAGCTGGGACCCCAGACCTATGCCGAAGACGAGGACGAAGTATTTCTGGGTCGCTCGGTGACTCAGCACAAGCATGTTTCTGATGACACTGCGCGCCTGATTGATGAACAGATTCGAACCATTATTGAGACGGCGCATGGCACTGCCCAGACGCTGCTGCGGGCACACCTTACACAACTGCACAGCATGGCGGACGCCTTGAGGAAGTATGAGTCTATTAATGGCGACCAAATTACCCAGATCATGGCGGGTCTCGAGCCGGATCCACCAGAAGGCTGGAATGACAACGAACCGGACACCAAGACAAGCAGTAACGATGACCGGGACGTAAAATCCCCAATCGGTGGCCCGGCAGAACAGGTCTAGGCTCTCGACGTAGAGGTTTGACATGAAGCTCCGTGGTCGGGGCCGCCCTTGGGTCATGGGTGTGCTTAACACAACGCCTGACTCATTTTCCGATGGGGGCCAGTGGAGCGATTCCGACCGGGCGCTGCAGCATGCTCTGGACATGTTTGCGGCCGGAGCGGACATCATTGATGTTGGTGGAGAATCATCGAGGCCCGGTTCTTTGCCGGTTTCCCCGGAAGAAGAGATTGCCCGCACGGTTCCCCTGATCCGCCGAATGAAATCTGAACTGGATATAGCCGTTTCGATCGATACAAGTAAACCCGAGGTCATGCTGGCGGCGGTTGGAGCAGGCGCGGACATGATCAACGATGTTTTCGCTCTGCAGCAGCCGGGCGCTCTGGAAATGGCGGCCAGTTTGAATGTGCCCGTCTGCCTTGTGCACATGCATGGCATACCGCGCACCATGCAGGCAGCGCCGCACTACCAGGACGTAGTTTCACACGTTCAGGGTTTTCTTCTGGGCCGGGTCGCGGCATGCCGGGCTGCCGGTATGTTGGATGACGCAATCGTGCTCGACCCCGGGTTCGGTTTTGGCAAGACATTTCTGCACAATCTCGAGCTGTTCCGGGCATTACCGCGTTTATCTGAAATGGGTTTCCCCCTGCTGGTCGGGGTCTCGCGCAAATCCATGTTGGGAGAAATCACCGGGAAGGCTGTGCAACAGCGAATGCCGGCCTCCATCGTGGCGGCAATTCTGGCAGCCCAGCTGGGTGCCGCAATCGTGCGGGTGCACGATGTCAGTGAAACCGTGGACGCCCTGAAAACCTTGGCGGCGCTTTCGGCTGGATAACACGCAAGACTGAAACTGGGGTTAGAATCAGCGCATGGATAGAAAGTACTTTGGTACCGATGGTGTTCGCGGCCGGGTTGGGGAGGCGCCTATAACCGCGGACTTCATGCTGCGGTTGGGCCGGGCAGCCGGGGTGGTCCTGGCCAAAGGCCAGAAAAGGGCCGTGGTCATCGGCAAGGACACGCGAATATCCGGCTATATGTTCGAGTCTGCCCTGGAAGCAGGCCTGGCTGCCGCAGGCGCCAATATACTGCTGCTTGGGCCCATGCCAACACCCGGCGTGGCCTACCTGACGCGGACGCTTTACGCTTGCGCGGGAATTGTCATTTCGGCTTCGCACAACCCCTACCTCGACAATGGCATCAAGTTCTTCTCGGCCGACGGAGAGAAGCTGCCGGATGATGTCGAGGCTGCAATCGAGCTGGAACTTGACCAGCCGTTTGTCACCGTCGAATCGGCCAGGCTGGGCAGGGCCTCCCGGGTAGATGACGCAGCTGGCCGCTACATCGAATTCTGCAAAGGAACCACTCCTTTCGGTATGTCGCTGGGAGGTTTGAAAATCACCCTTGATTGTGCGAATGGAGCTACCTACAAGGTCGCGCCTGCCGTGTTGCGCGAACTGGGCGCGAAGGTGAACACAATCGCTGCCGACCCCAATGGCATGAACATAAACCAAAACTGCGGTTCTACCGAACCCGAGCAGATGCGGCAGGCAGTCATCAGTCGCGGTTCTGACCTGGGCATCGCGTTGGACGGAGATGGCGACCGCGTGGTGATGGCGGACAGCCAGGGCACCCTGGTTGATGGTGATGAGTTGTTATATATCCTTGCCATGGCGCGTAAAAATGCCGGCACCCTCGTTGGGGGGGTGGTGGGGACCGTGATGACCAACCTCGGCCTGGAGCTTGCTCTGGCTGAGCATGGAATCGCGTTTGAGCGTTCACCGGTTGGTGACCGGCACATACACCGAGCCTTGATTCGTAACGGGTGGAAACTGGGTGGTGAGGCGTCCGGCCACTTGCTTTGCCTTGATCGCACCAGCACCGGAGACGGTCTGGTAAGTGCCTTGCAGGTACTGGAGGTAATGGTCACCACCGGCAAAAGCCTGGCTGAACTCAGGCAGGGTTTCCGAAAATTCCCGCAGACGATGATCAACGTTCCGGTTGGTGATAACGGCCGTCAAATGCTGGGCCAGTCCGAACGCATCAAGGAAGCCGTGAAGACCATAGAGGCTGAGCTGAACGGGATGGGGCGCGTTATCCTGCGCTCCTCAGGTACCGAGCCCCTGATTCGCGTTACCCTTGAAGGTCATGATCCGGCCCAGGTGCAGCGCCTGGCGCAACAGCTGGCGGACACGGTTCGGGAAGAATTACAGGGCTCATCTTCTTATGGTTGCAAAACCCCAAGGTCTTTACCTACTTTCGTGAATGCTGCGACCGCCTGGTCCAGCTGAACAGCCGTGTGAGCAGCTGAAACCTGCACCCGGATACGTGCCTCTCCCTGGGGTACAACCGGGAAAAAAAATCCAATCACATAAATACCTTCATCGAGTAATCGCCGGGCAAACTCCTGGGCAAGGGAAGCGTCATACAACATCACCGGAACAATGGGGTGTTCACCCGGTTTGATATCAAAGCCAGCAGCGGTCATCTGTGCCCGGAAATACGTGGTATTCCGCTCCAGTGTGTCACGCAATTCGGTGGAGGAATTGAGCAACTCAAACACCCGCAAGGAAGCTGCCACCAGGGCAGGAGGCAAGCTATTGGAAAACAGGTAGGGGCGTGAGCGCTGGCGCAACAGGTCTATGATGGGCTTGTGGCCGGTGGTGAAACCACCGGAGCCCCCACCCAGGGCTTTGCCAAGGGTTGAAGTAAAGATGTCTACCTTGCCCATGACGCCGCGATGCTCGGCCGACCCCCGCCCGTTACGGCCAATAAAGCCGGTAGCGTGGCTGTCATCCACCATCAGCAGGGCGTTATATTGGTCGGCCAGCGCACAGATCTCGTCCAGTTTTGCGATGTAGCCATCCATGCTGAATACGCCATCGGTGGCAATCAGGCGGGTACGGCAATGCCGGGTGTGTTGAAGAATTTCCTCCAGGGCCACCATGTCACTGTTGGGGTAGCGGTGCCTTTCGGCCTTGCACAGGCGAATACCGTCAATGATCGAAGCGTGGTTCAAAGCGTCTGATATGACCGCATCTTCTTCGCCAAGCAAAGTCTCAAACAAACCTCCATTGGCGTCGAAGCAGGAGGAATAGAGAATTGTATCTTCTGTTCCGAAAAAAGCAGAAATGGTCCGCTCGAGATTCTTGTGCAAGTCCTGTGTGCCGCAAATGAAGCGAACGCTGGCCATGCCAAATCCGTGGTCACCCAATGCATGTTTGGCCGCAGCTATTACTTCGGGGTGGTCTGCAAGGCCGAGGTAGTTGTTGGCGCAGAAATTCACTACGGTTGCAGCGCCCTGAACCCGGATAGCGACACCTTGTGGCGAGGTGATGATGCGCTCGGTCTTGTACAACCCGGCCGCCTTGATTTCCTCCAGGGTGTCCTGGAAACGCTTGAGCGTTGCAGCTACAGCTGTATTGGTCATGGTTCAGATTTTCCCGGTCCAGTCGCAAACTACTTTGCCACACTCTCCGGAGCGCATCAGCTGGAAGCCGAGTTCAAAGTCCTCAATCGGAATGTGATGGGTAAGCACCCGCCCAAGCGGAAACCCCGTCAGCACCATTTGCGTCATCTTGTACCAGGTTTCGTACATGCGTCGGCCATATATCCCTTGCAGTTGCAGTCCCTTGAAGATGATTTGGTCCCAGTCGCAACCCGTGCCTTCCGGCAACAGGCCCAGCAATGCGACTTTGCCGCCGTGGTACATGTGGTGTAACAGGTCATTGAAGGCGCGCGAGTTGCCCGACATCTCCAGCCCGATATCAAAGCCTTCAATTTTGAGCTCGGAAACTACATCCGCGATGGACTCCCGCTGGACATTTACGATCCGGCTTGCCCCCATTTCCCGGGCCAGTGCCAGGCGGTAGTCATTGACATCCGTCACCACAACGTGGCGGGCTCCGACGTGGCGGCAAATGCCTGCGGCGATGATGCCGATCGGGCCAGCGCCGGTAATCAGCACGTCTTCGCCTACGAGGTCAAATTGCAGGGCACAATGTGCAGCGTTGCCAAAGGGATCGAAAAATGCTGCCAGTTCGGAGGGGATCTCGGGTGGAATTGGCCAAAGGTTTGATGCCGGAACGACCACAAACTCAGCGAACGCGCCGTTGCGGTTGACCCCGATTCCAATGGTGTTTGGGCAAAAATGCGGGCGGCCGGCGCGGCAATTGCGGCAATGGCCGCACACCACGTGGCCTTCAGCAGAAACCCTGTCGCCAACCTTGTACCCGGTGACGCCGGCGCCCAGTGCCTGAATATGTCCAACAAATTCGTGCCCGATGGTCAAACCCGGGTGGATGGTGCGCTGAGCCCAGTCATCCCAGTTGTAAATATGTACATCAGTCCCGCAAATGGCGGTTTTTTCGAGCTTTATCAGGACTTCGTTGGTGCCCGGCTCGGGTATGGGAACCTCTTCCATCCAGATGCCGATACCCGGTTTGCTCTTCACCAGTGCGCGCATCATTGAGCTCATGTCTTCTCCTGTTTGCCGGCCAACGACAACCCGCCCAAGAGGCCGGTAGCGTGGCAGTGGCGGGCTCTTGAGTGTATTCTACGCGGTCCAAAACATTGCAGGATAATCTTTGTGCCAAACGCCACGATTTCTGAACTGATTGCGCTGCAAAGCCAGTAGAAAGCTTGATGAAAGGCAAACTCTATATCAAGACACATGGCTGCCAGATGAACGAGTACGATTCCGCCAAAATGCGCGACGTGCTGGCGGTTTCACATGGGCTTGAGCTTACCCAATACGAAGACCAGGCCGATGTCATTTTGATCAATACCTGTTCTATCCGTGACAAAGCGCAGGAAAAAGTGTTCTCCCAACTGGGGCGCTGGCGGGAGCTGAAAAAGAAAAACCCGCGGGTCGTGATCGGTGTTGGGGGCTGCGTAGCCAGCCAGGAAGGCTCCGCTATTTTCGAACGGGCACCTTATGTCGACATGGTGTTCGGGCCGCAGACCCTGCATCGCCTGCCAGCCATGCTCGATTCCGTGTGGGCGACTGGCATGCCGGCCATCGACATTTCTTTTCCCGAGGTGGAGAAGTTCGACCACTTGCCGGTACCCGGCGCGGAAGGACCTACCGCCTTTGTTTCCATTATGGAAGGTTGCAGCAAGTACTGCACATTCTGTGTCGTTCCCTATACCCGTGGTGAGGAAGTCAGCAGGCCTTTTGACGACGTGATTGCGGAATGCGCTGCGCTGGCGCGACA
>SHZL01000142.1 GCA_009692275.1 Lysobacterales bacterium
GCTCTGCACGGCAAGATCGGCCGTGCCGCCGCCGGTTTGCACTGTGATGCGGCCGTTCATGCTCGTGTTGATGTTCTGGCCGGGAGAACTGTGCGGCTCGCAGTAGTAGAGGACTACTGCCGCTGAGTTGAACGTTCTGGAAAAGTTAATATTTGATCCCGGACTGCCGGACGTGAAACTGCCATCATCTGCGACGACATTGTGCGTTCCACCTGTACTGGTCCAATGCACGGTGTCGCCCACCTGGATGGTGATGTCGTTCGGGGTAAATCTCAGCTGGCCCCCGGAGCCAACCGTCACATTCACTGTAGCCGCAGCAGCGACCAAAGGCAGGAATGAGGCGGCGATG
The DNA here is from genome assembly GCA_009692275.1 of Lysobacterales bacterium. Lineage (GTDB taxonomy): Bacteria > Pseudomonadota > Gammaproteobacteria > Xanthomonadales > SZUA-36 > SHZL01. The sequence continues at coordinate 350 of SHZL01000142.1, forward strand.
CCCAGCAGGAAACGGAATGTCAAAACTGCGACTAATTTCATGGCTAATTACCTCAACTGGGTTATCGCGTCCTGTTCCCGCTCCGCCTGGAGTTTCGTCATTGCGGCTGGAGCGCCGTGCAAACAACTTCGTTGTCAGGGGCAGCGCGAATGATGGGTATGACGCCCGAAACCCCGACAGGCGGGATGTCGTAGGTGACAGTGCCTTGGCTGCAACTGGTGAACTTGACGGTGATGGTGCCATAACCCGGCGTTTGGTCAGGAACAGGGACGCCCGAATCAAAAATTCCTCCCTGGGTAATTTCGACATCCAGCGTGGCGGTGTCACCGGAATAAGAGCCAAGGGCCGTCAGCCAGCGGGCGCCTGGATCGCCCATTATGGCCGTGACATTCGCTGGTGGCCGTTCCACGTCATAGGTAAACCAGGCCAGGAACAAGAGCGGTTCTGGCCTGCCCGGGGGTGTATCTGGAAACACGGTGATGAAGAAACCCTGTTTAGGTGTCGCCGGGTCCTTCCAGGTATCGTTCATGCCGGCATTGATCTCGACGGCCATTGCGCTGGCCGGGAGGGTGATACAGGCCAGCACTACCAGCAGAATTTGTTCAACTCGTTTCATGCCAAAATCCTCATTGAAAAAACAGGCGATGCGGGGCTCCACATGCCAAGCCCTGTCATCATATCACCCAAATGAGTAGCTTCTTAGCTGCCCATACATATTAGTCAAAGGGCCTAAGTTGCAGGTGAACAAATGATGAACGCAGGCTAAATTTTTGATGAAAAAATTACTTGGGCTGGCTCTGACCAATTCCGGCTTTCCGCGGGGGTCTGGACCCTGGATCAAGTCCGGGGTGACACGATCCACGGCCGGGGTAGCACGATCCGGGGCCGGGGTGATGTTCATTTTGGCAAAATCCGTTGTGGCGGCTTAGTAGCTCAGACCCAGCTGCTTGTAGACGAACGACATAAGCCAGGCCGGTCCGATCAGCAGGAACTGCAGATCCTTGAAAAAAGAGGGTCTTTTTCCTTCGAACACGTGGCCAATGAACTGGCCTATCCAGGCGATGACGAAAACCGCCAGGGCGATTTGCCACAAGGGCCACGGCGCTAATGCTTCGACGATCACCGTCAGCCACAGCAGGAACATGAGAAACAACAGGATGCCGGTGCCGAGGCGAATTGACAGGCGGTAGTAGTAAACCTGTGCCAGCACAATGGCGATGGTTGCCCAGTTGACGGGAACAAGTTCCGATTGCAGCGCTGCCGGGAAGGGCAGTGACCACAGCAGGGCAACAAGGCTCCAGACGATGGGCGGAACACACAGCCAATGAATCAGTTTGTTTACGCGGTTGACGTGGCTGGAGCCGTACTCATCCAGCAGGGGTTGCAGTTGCTGCATGCTATTCGTCCTTACTTGCTTGGGCCGGTTAATCGCACCAGCGCTTCCCGGTACTTGGCGGCAGTTACGGCAATGACCTCCGCCGGCAATGCAGGTCCAGGCGGTCGTTTGTCCCAGTCCAGCGTTTCCAGGTAGTCACGCACGAACTGCTTATCGTAACTGGGGGGGCTGCTGCCGGGTACATAGGACTCCTCCGGCCAGAAGCGTGAGGAATCCGGGGTCAGCATCTCATCCATGACGCGCAGTTGCCCGGTGGAATCGAGACCGAACTCGAACTTGGTGTCGGCGATGATGATGCCGCGGCGGGATGCGTGTGCCACCGCGTGCCGGTAGAGGGCAATACTGGCCTCGCGCACCTGCTCCGCCAATTTTCCGCCAATGGTCGTGGCGACGTCGGCAAAGGAAATATTCTCATCGTGCTGGCCGGCCGGGGCCTTGCTGGACGGGGTAAACAGAATTTCCGGCAATCGGTCCGCTTGCCGCAGGCCCGGTGGCAGGCGAACCCCGCTGACCATGCCGCTTTGCTGGTAATCCTTCCAGCCGGAGCCAATCAGGTAACCGCGGACAATAGCCTCGAGTGGCAGCGGTTTGAGACGTTGCACGATCACGGCCCGGTGGCGCACCCGTGCCAGTTGCTCCGGGTCGGTGACGATGGATGCCACATCAATGTCAGCAAGATGATTCGGCACAATGGCAGAAGTACCCCGAAACCAGAAATCGGAAATTTGCGTGAGGATTTCGCCCTTGCCGGGAATGGGGTCGGGCAGGACCACGTCGAATGCCGACAGGCGATCCGAGGCCACGATCATCATCAACTCATCGTTTATGGCAAAGCTGTCTCTCACCTTGCCCTGGTGAATCAGCTCGAGGCCGCTGATATGGCTTGAATGATAGCCGGTGGCCGGGTGATTCATTTTTTCTGGTTCAAGTTTCCCTGCTGCACATTTTCCGGGTTCAGGTTTTTCTGGCTCAATGTGATTGTAGATACCCGCGTTGAGAGGCTGGTATTGTACGTGTACTGCAGCCACCTTTCGACGCTGGCTTGCAGATCAGGGATAATTGCCCACCTCGATATCCGGCCAGGGCCCCAGTGATGGCAGAATCCTTCAACATACCGCGCCACTGGTGGGGAAAAATCATCGGTGGCCTGCTCGGCCTGTTCCGGGGTGGTTTAACGGGCGCCATCCTGGGTGCCCTGTTGGGCCACATGGCCGATCGGTTCATTGCTGCCATCAGCGGTGTAGGGACCACGCGGGACGCGTTTTTCCAGGCACTGTTCTGTTCGCTGGGCCACCTCAGCAAGGCGGACGGCCAGGTAACGCCGGCCGAGATTCAAATGGCCGAGTCCCTGATGGCCCGTATGCAGATCAGCGGTGAGGAACGGCAACGTGCGATTGCCTTCTTCAACCAGGGCAAGCAGGCGGACTTCAAGCTCGAAGAGTCTTTGCGGACATTTGTGCAGCACTCGGCGATGCGTCCCGACCTGCGCCAGATGTTCATGGGAATCCTGGTCGACGCGGCATTCAGCAGCGGCCGGGTAACATCGGCAGAGCAATCGGTGTTGCTGCGCATTGCGCGTGAATTGCGCATTTCGCAGCAGGTCTTTGCCGCCATGTTGTTCGCGCACCAGGGGGGCGCAGGCGCGCAGCAAAGCCAGCAGCAAGGCCAGCAGTCCAGTCCCGGCGTGATCCGTCCCTCGCTGGACCAGGCGTTTGCGCAGCTGGGATTGCAGTCTACGGCGAGTGACGCCGAGATCAAGAAGGCCTACCGCAAACTGGTCAGCCAGTACCACCCGGACAAGCTGGTATCACGTGGCCTGCCGGAGGAGATGATGGAAATGGCCAAAACCCGGGTGCGCGAAATCAACGTGGCCTACGATCAGATCAAGACTGCGCGGGGGTTTAAGTAAGCTGGACCTGTGCCCGTTTCCAAACTTAAGGCTTATGGCTGGCCATGGCATCAAAGCAGGGTAGAATGTCCGGGCAACGCATAGGGAGAGTCGCACCATGAATAACGTCTACCTGTTCATCCTCTTGGCCCTGGTCCAGTATATTTATTTCACCTGGCAGGTCGGGTCCGCCCGGGTGAAATTCGGCATCGAAGCACCTAAAATAACCGGCAATGACATCTTCGAACGAACCTTTCGGGTGCAGCAAAACACCCTGGAGCAGCTGGTGGTCTTCATTCCCGGTATGCTGCTGTTCGCGCATTTTGTCAGCCCGCTGTGGGCTTTGCTGCCGGGTGCTTTTTACCTCGTGGGGCGGCAGCTTTATTCCCGCGACTACGTGGCAGATGCCAAGAAACGCGGGACCGGGGCGACCATGTCGATCCTGGCCAGTATGGCCCTGGTGATCGGCGCCATCATAGGCCTGGTGTGGCAGTTGGTCCAAGGTTAATGACCCGAATCTGTCACGCATTCGTAGCGCTTATCAGCATGACTCTTGCGAGCACAGCCTGGTCCGCCGGCAATACCTACGCCGACCTCCTCAGCCTGTTCGAACAATGGCAAGTATTCGAACACCCCCCGCTGCGCGAAGGTGTGCCTGATTACACCGCAGAGTCCATGGCCCGCTCACTGCAGCAGCTCAAGGACTTCCAGGGCCGCCTGGCCGCCATTGATTCGACTACATGGCCGGTCGAGCAGCAGGTGGACTACCGGCTGGTATGGGCGGAAATGAATGGCCTGGAGTTCAATATTCGTGTGCTGCAACCCTGGGTGCGTGATCCTGCGTTTTATGCGTCCATTTTCAAGGCCCAGAGCGACACGCCGGCGCATGAAGGCCCGGCCCATGATGCGATCATCGACCTGTGGACCTATGACTTTCCCCTGGCGCCGGCAAGCGAGGCCCGGTTGACGGCGCAACTGCGCACCATTCCCCCCTTGCTGCAACAGGGCCGGATAAACCTCACCGGTAATGCACAGGAATTGTGGCTGGCAGGCATCAAGAACATCAAGGACCAGGCTGAAGAGTTGCAGGGCCTGGCGGAACAAGCGCAGGGTGCGGGTGCAGAGTTTAAACAGGCGCTGGCCGCTGCCTTGGAGTCAACCACGCTTTTTGCCGCATGGCTGGAGCAACAGGCCCCAAGCAAAACCGGCCCGTCCGGGGTAGGCAAAGAAAACTACACCTGGTATTTGCGCAATGTGAACCTGGTGCCGCTGACCTGGGAAGAGGAAGTCACCATCCTGCAGCGCGAACTGGCGCGGGCGCATGCTTCCCTGAAACTGGAAGAGCTGCGCAACAGTGAACTGCCGCCGCTGGTGGCCATTGCGGATGCAGAGGAATATAACGCACGCTTCAATGCTGCCATCACCCATTACCTGGAATTCCTCGACGCGAAACACATCCTGCCGATGGCGGATTACATGGACCCGGCCCTGCGCGCACAGATCGGGCAATTCGTGCCTGCGGATGAACGCAACTTCTTTGCCATTGCCATTCACTACGACCCGACCACCTTGATCACGCATTTCTACCACTGGTTTGACCTTGCGCGCATGCAGCAGGAACCGCACCCCAGCCCGGTCCGGGGCGAGGCCTTGCCCTACAACATGTGGGTCAGCCGCGCTGAAGGCATGGCAACCAGCGTGGAAGAGATGTTCATGCATGCCGGCTTGTATGATGACAACCCGCGGGCGCGAGAGATTGTCTGGATCATGCTGGCCCAGCGCGCAGCGCGTGGCCTGGGGTCCTTATACGCCCAGGCCAATGTATTCACCCTGAAGCAAGCCCGGGATTTTCACGTGGAATGGACCCCGCGCCACTGGATGCGCGCAGACCTGGACTTGCTGGGATTTGAACAACAACTGTATTTGCGCCAGCCCGGCTACGGCAGCAGCTATATCACCGGCAAGTACCTGCTCGAGCGTCTGCTCAAGGATCGCGCCCATCAACAGGAAGACAATTTTACCGTGTATGGCTGGTTCGACGAGGTCAACCACGCGGGACTGGTCCCGGTGTCCATGATCCGCTGGCAGTTGACCGGGGACAGCAATGAAATCCAGGACATCGTCTCCACCTATTCAGACCTTGCACTGCACGCAGGTCAATCCGTCCAGTGACCAGGTTAGCCCCGCCAGGAGCATTGGCCCTATGAAACAATCAACCGTCATCGCCCCCTCCATCCTGTCCGCAGACTTTGCCCGCCTGGGTGAAGAAGTAAAGGCGGTGCTGAAAGCCGGGGCCGCATGGGTGCATTTCGACGTGATGGACAATCATTACGTGCCGAACCTGACCGTGGGCCCCGTGGTGTGCCAGGCATTGCGCAGCTTCGGCATCACCGCGCCGATCGATGTGCACCTGATGGTCAAGCCGGTGGATGCCATCATTCCGCAATTTGCAGCGGCGGGCGCTTCCGTGATCAGTTTCCACCCCGAGGCCAGCGGCCACGTTGACCGCACCATCCAGTTGATTCGCAGCACGGGCTGTCAGGTCGGAATTGTTCTGAACCCGGCAACACCGCTGGATGTCCTGCAATGGACCCTTGAAAAGGTGGATCTCGTGTTGCTGATGTCGGTCAACCCCGGTTTTGGCGGCCAGTCGTTTATTCCCCACGTGCTGGACAAGATTCGACGCGTGCGTGAATTGATTGACGCGAGTGGTCGCAGCATCCGCCTGGAAGTAGACGGTGGCGTGAAGGTGGACAATATCGGGGAAATTGCCGCCGCCGGGGCAGACACCTTTGTCGCCGGCTCAGCGATTTTTGGTTCGAACGATTACCGCCAGACCATCCGCCAGATGAAACTGCAAGCCGAACAGGCCTGAGCGTTTCCTGCAACTGCCAGCTGCGGAAAAAATGCGGCGGTGACACGCACCGCCGCGCAACGCCGCCGCCGGTCACCTTGCACGATGCTCAATGCGCATGCTGTTCGATGGTTCGATTGCTTGAGTGGGCGGCGCGGGTGAACCACCAGCCTGCATCCGGCGCGAGGGAGTTGAGAACCAGAGCAGGCTGGCGGCAAAGAACAGGGTGGCAAGGGAATACACGAGCTGGGCCTTCCAGCCGCTGGACGTGGATGAGAAACTCGCCAGGTTTACCGAGCTGCCAACCGGAATCAGGCTGCTGGTTTGCTCCCCGGTTATCAGAGCGGATTCAGGATCAGGGCCCAGGTCCGGTTTCCAGTCCAGCTCGAAGACCCGGTCCGTGCGGGTGTCCGGGTCGGCCAGGTAAAGGTCAAAGCCGCCCAGAGTGGGGTGCATTTCCATATCGTGGTAGCGGCTTTCCACGCTGGCGATGTTCATGTTGCTGTGCAGGCGGATGCTGAGCCTGAGGTGGTGATCATCCAGCGGGTCAGCCGGAATGAACGTGAGCGGTAGCTGCAAGCTGAAGGTCGAATCACTATAGTCAACCTGGGTCAGGAAACTGATGGAAATCGTGATCTCCTCGCCGGGTTCGATATTGCCCAGCCGGGTTTCAAACGGATTGGGGTGCTGCGGTTGCAGCATGCCCTTGGCGAGTACCTGCTTATAGTGGCCTTTGGCCTCCCGCTTT
>SHZL01000143.1 GCA_009692275.1 Lysobacterales bacterium
GATCGGTGTCAATGCCGGTGATACGGATATCAACACGTTTACCCAGGAACTGCGACTGAGCCAGACCAAGGACTCGCTGGATTGGATGCTGGGAGCGTTTTACTTCAGCGAGAGCGTTAACTACGATACTAACCTCGCGTACGATGTGGCGTTTCGCCCCTATGCCGATATTCTCTCGCGCGGTGGCGTGACCGCTTTGGAACGACTCATGCAGGCGTTTGGCCTGCTGCCGCCCGGCCAGGTCTTTTTCAATGCCGGGCAGGGTACTAAGGAATACACCGGTCAGAACGATGACACGATTTCGTTGTTCGGCCAGGCCGACTGGCATTTCAACGACCAGTGGACTTTGACCGGCGGTCTTAACTACACCAAGGTTAAAAAGGAAGCCTTCACCAACCAGTTGAATACGGACGTATTTTCGTCGGTTTCCATGCCGGCGGTGGGCTTTGCCCTTATCTTCTACCAGTTGACGGGCCTACCGCCGACCGGTCCGAACATTGCGGCCAACCCGCAGGCAGCAGCGATTGCAGCCGGCCTGAGCGTGACTCCTTGTTCAGCTACTACCGGCCCGGCCTGTAACCCCTTGCTGGGTTTGCAGGCCTTGCAATTCCTGCCGCCGTTTGTGGATTTCCCCAATTCGGTGGAGAACGGCAAGTCCAATGACAGCAAAGTCACCTGGACCGGCGTGCTGGCTTACCAGCCAACTGCTAACATCAATCTTTATGCCCGCGCCGGCACCGGCTTCAAGGCGACCTCCTGGAACCTGAGCCGCGATTCGCGCCCGTTTGCCTACGATATTCCACCCTTGCTACAGGCCGGGCTGGGCGTGCCTAACCTCAGGCCGGGCACCCGTTATGCGGGCCCCGAAACCGCCACGGTTTACGAACTTGGATTCAAAGGCAACTGGCGCACAGCAGACCTGTACGTGGCCGTGTTTGATCAGCAGATCAAGGGATTCCAGTCCAATATCTTTATCGGCACCGGTTTTGTGCTGGCCAATGCGGGCAAACAGTCCACCACCGGTCTTGAAATTGAAGGGGCGTGGCAGCCGGCCGATGCGTGGAAGCTGACTCTTGCCACCACCTTCCTGAACCCGAAATATGACTCCTTTGTGGGCGCTTCGGGCGTGAGCGGCCCGGTAGACCTGTCAGGTACAACTCCCGCTGGTATTCATAAAGTCACCATTGATACTTCGACCACCTACTATTTTGACCTCGGCTCGACCGCATCTTTTGTTCGCGGCGAGTACACCTACGCGGACAAAATACAAGTCATCGAGAACGTGCCGGCGGAAGTTGCCTCGGCTAAAGTCAGCACCTTCAATGGCAGCCTGGGCTTTGGCTGGAACAATGGTCTTGAGCTGATTATCTGGGGACGGAACCTGTTCAACGATGAGTACCTGCTGTCGGCGTTTCCATCCGTCGCCCAGTCGGGAAGTTACAGCGGCTACCCCAACCAGCCACGCACGTTCGGCGTGACGCTAAGCTCAACGTTCTGACCGTCACGCGTTTCGTACACGACGGAAATTGCACGGACCCGGCCGGCGAACGCTGGCCGGGTCAGCCCGGCTGACACACATGTTGCGCAGATTCCTTGGTTTTTTTCTCGCCTTGCTTGTGATGTCCGCGGTGTACTTGTTGGTGACCGCACCCGCGAAACTGGTTAACGAGGCGCAATCACCGGAAATCACAGGTGAACTGACCGAATGGCTAGAGCGCAACGAGCGCGGCATCAGCGCGCACCGGGCGTTGATTCCCGGTACTGAAAAGCGCATTCGCTGGTTCCAGGACCGGAAAGACTCAAGAACGCCCTACTCCCTGGTTTACCTCCACGGCTTCTCCGCCACCCGTCAGGAAATCGCCCCGGTCGGCGAACAGCTTGCCGACGCATTGGGAGCAAACCTGTTCGAGACCCGCCTGGCCGGGCATGGTTTGCAGCAGCACGCGTTGCAGGGCGTCCGCGCCGAAGACTGGCTGGACGATGCAGCCGAAGCATTGGCCGTTGGGGCGGCAATCGGCGACCGGATCATCCTTATGGGCACCTCGAACGGTGCAACCCTGGCCATGGCGATGGCAGGTCATCCTGCTTTTGCACAGGTCAGCACGATCATCCTGATGTCGCCGAACTTTGGCCCCAAGGATGCCTCCGCCGAGTTCCTGACCTGGCCCGGCGGCCCACAACTTGCTTACTTTGTGGTTGGTGAAACCCGAACGTGGACTGCGTTTAATGATTTGCAGGCGCGGTACTGGTCCACAACGTACCCGATGAGCGCGGTGGTGGAAATGATGCGCCTGGTCGACTACGTGCGCACCAGGCTGCCGCTGCGGCTGGAACAGGATTTACTGGTTTTTTATTCACCGGCGGATACCGTTGTCGAGACCGGCAGGACTGTTGCGGCCTACGGGGAAATCAACAGCCCGCACAAGCAGCTGGTCGTTATCCCCTCTTCTTCCGATCCGAGCAACCACGTCATCGCAGGCAACATCATGTCACCGGAAAACAATTCAGCTGTTGTTGAAGCCATCATCCAGTTCGTCACTAGTAGGTAATCAGATGCAGCTTATTGAATAGTGAACTCTGTCCGGCCGCACCTGCTGCTACGGGCTGTACCCAATGTTGGCACTGTGTGGTCAGTCATAAGCAGATACGGTATCATCCCTTCATGCGTCCCGAGTGGCCCAAATTGATGGCATTCCTTTGCTTCTGTCTGCTGGCAATGCAGGTAAGCGGCTTGCATATGCACGCCAGCCTGGAAGGAAACGCGGACGTGTACGCAACACATGTTCACGCAACAGATCTCGATGATAACGATCATCTACGGGACAGCGATGTTTCCTTTTTCGATGCCTTTACCCGGTGGATAAAGCCGATACTTTTCCTTTTCTTGTTCGTCGCCGCGATTTTTACCTTGGTGATCTGCAATAGGCAGGCCTGGGTACCGAGCACAAAGTCATTCCGCCCCTGTCGACATGCTCGCTGGCGCCCGCCGCTTCGCGGACCTCCCTGCTTCCTTTCCTGATTCCAATTCCTTAGGTTCATGAGCGGCTGAGAGCTGCTCGTGTTCCAAACTGCATTCAATGAACTATTGGGCGCTTTATGGCGCAATGGGAAACAAATTTACATGTGGAGCTCCATAACTCGTTGCGCGAACGTTTACGCTCTATTGCTAGCCGCATGTGCCAGTATTCATGCCGCACCGGCCCTGTCGGCAGAAGGCAAATCCATCACGCTTGATGAAGCAATCGACAAGACGCTCGAAAGAAACCCCCGACTGCTGGCATTTGGGTATCAACTCAACGTCAAACGCGGCCGCGTGCAGCAAGCCGGCCTCCCGCCTAACCCTGAGCTATTCGTAACCGTCGAAGATGCGCTTGGAACCGGGGAATACAGGGGGTTCAGTAGCTCGGAAACCACGGTGAGCCTCGGCTGGGCATTTGAGCGCGCCGTTCGTGAAAGCCGTATCAATGCTGCGCAAGCCGGCGAATCATTGACCGCAGCTGACATCGAGATTCTGCGCATCGACATCGCAGCCGAGACCGCTCTCAGATTCTTGACTCTGCTGGCCAACCAGGCACGTGCTGTAACCATGAAGGAAGGGGTTGATTTGGCGGAGCTGACCATCAAGGCGGTGGAGCGGCGCGTTGAGGCGGGGCGTTCCCCGCAAGCGGACTTGGCCCGGGCGCAGACGGAACTCGCATTTGCGGTCCTGGCACAAGAGGACATCAGGCACGAAATTCGGGCTGCCCGCCACCGCCTTGCTGCACAGTGGGGCACAACAGAACCTGATTTTGAAGAAGTTTCGGGCAATCCCTACAGCCTTCCCTCAACCTTGCCGCTTGAAGAACTGAAACTGCAAGCAGAGCAGAACCCACAAATGAAGCGATACCTGACAAAGCAGCGTCTGGATGAGGCGGAATTGCGCCTGGCTGAAGCGCAACGGAAACCGGGTTGGAGGGGCGTGGTTGGCGTGCGGAGGTATGCAAGCACTGATGATTTCGCATTGGTTACCGGGGCCACGATTCCGTTGCCATTGCGTAACCACAACCAGGGCAACATAGCTGAAGCGCACGCCGTGGCTGAGCAGACCGTGGCAGAAATGGCGGCAGCGAAAGTACACATTGAAACTACCCTGTACGTATTCTACGAAGCGCTGCAACACAGCCTGCACCGTGCCAACACGCTGAGCAATGAGGTCCTGCCTCGTCTTGAGTCTGCGTTGGCCGAAACCCAGGCCGCTTACGAACTGGGCCGCTACAGTTATTTTGATTGGCGAGCCGTGCAGGCAGATCTCATCGAGGCTCAGAATGCGTTGATCGACGCAAGTGTAGATGCGCACAGAAATATCATTGAAATTGAACGTCTAACCGGCATCCGCGTTGCCCAAACGGGGATTGCACAATGAGGCTGAACATGTCTACAACCAATCGTTTTCTGTTTTTGGGTGTTCTTGGCGCACTGCTGGGTGCATGCAATTTTGGGGACTCCGGCTCCCCGTCATCTGCGCCGGATCATGGCGAACAGGCCGCAGATCCTGAGCGCGGCCCGCATGGTGGCCGTCTGCTGACAGACGGCGACTTTGCCCTGGAACTGGCTATTTTTGAAACCGGGGTGCCACCCGAATTCCGTGCCTGGGCTACTTCCGCCGGCCAGCCCATTGATCCACAGGATGTGAGCCTGGAGGTGCGACTGACCCGCCTGGGCAACCGCGTCGATAGAATCAAATTCCAGCCACAGGATGACTTCCTGCGCGGTGACCAGGTCGTTTATGAGCCACATTCTTTCGTTGTCTCGATTGACGCGCGGGCGAGCGGAACATCCCATCGATGGGAATACGAGAACTTTGAAGGCCGCACGCAAATTGATGCGGTGGTGGCCGAAGCTGCAGGCCTGGAAACCGAAATTGCCGGTCCTGCCGAAATTCACGAAAAGATAGAGGTGTACGGCCGCATCGAACCGAACGCTGAGCGCGTCAGCACGGTTACCGCGCGGTTTGAGGGAATGATCCAGTCCGTCCACGCGTCTTTGGGAGAGGCAGTGACGGCCGGTCAGCCGCTGCTCACTGTTGAGAGCGACGAGAGCCTCAAGCCTTACCAGATAAAAGCCCCGATCAGCGGCACGATCACCGAGCGAAACGCCAATGCCGGTGAGCCCACGGCAGGACGACGCCTGTTCACTATTATCGACCCATCAAACGTGTGGGTAAAGCTGGCGATCTTTCCCTCCGCCCTCCGGCAGGTTCAAGTTGGTGCGCCCGTTACCCTATTCCCGGCAAGCGGTGGAAGCGCCGTCACCGGCGCCATTGACCACATGAATATTGTTGCCGATAGCAACCAGTCGGTGATGGCCAGGGTGGTACTGGAAAACGCGGCACGCCAGTTTTTTCCCGGATCGTATATCCGGGCCCAAATTCAGGTCGCAGCGTACGGTGTTCCGCTGGCCGTCAAACGTGAAGCCTTGCAGGCTTTCCGCGACTTCACGGTGGTGTACGCGCAAATTGGCGATGAATACGAAGTGCGCATGCTGGACCTGGGCAGGCAGGATGATGAATGGATCGAGGTGCTTGGGGGGCTCGATCCTGGCACACGTTATGTGACGACCAACAGTTATCTCGTTAAGGCCGACATCGAGAAGTCTGGCGCATCGCACGATCATTAAGGGCACATCATGCTTGATTATATTCTGACGTTCGCTTTGAGGCGGCGCGGCCTGGTCCTCACACTGGTTGCTGCGTTTGCCGGGCTGGGTCTGTGGAATTTCGCCCGCCTGCCGATTGATGCCGTCCCGGACATCACCAACGTCCAGGTACAGATCAACACGGCTGCCCCAGGCTATACCCCCCTTGAAGTGGAACAGCGCGTAAGTTTTCCGCTGGAGAATGCCATGGCGGGATTGCCGAAACTGAGCTACAGCCGCTCAGTTTCGCGTTATGGCTTGTCGCAGATCACAGTAGTCTTCGAAGAAGGTACGGACATTTATTTCGCCCGGCAACAAGTGGGTGAGCGGCTCAATGCCGCCCGCTTTGCGCTCCCTGCAGTTGTCGAACCGGCGCTGGGTCCCATTGCGACCGGGCTCGGTGAAATCTTCATGTTCACCGTGGATGCCGAACCGGACGCGAGTAATCCAGATGGCTCCCCGATTACGCCCACCGATTTGCGCTCGATGCACGACTGGATCATTCGTCCACAGTTGCTGCGGGTTCCCGGTGTGGTCGAAGTAAACCCCATAGGCGGTTACAAAAAGGAAATCCTGATCGCACCGGATCCCGCCAGGCTGCTCGCGCACGCATTGACTTATAGCGACATTGTGCAGGCCATTGAACAAAACAATGACAACCGGGGCGCCGGGTTTATCGAACACAATGGCGCACAGTGGCTCATGCGGGTTCCGGGACAAGCGAGCCGCATACAGGACCTGGGTGAAATTGTCGTGCAACAGAATCAGGGGGTGCCCATTCGGGTAAAGGACGTAGCCGAAATCAGTCTGGGTGAAGAACTTCGCTCCGGCGCAGCGACCCAGAATGGGCGCGAGGTCGTGATGAGCACGGTGTTCATGCTGATTGGCGAAAACAGCCGGAAAGTGGCCAATGGGGTGGCAGAGAAACTCAAGGAGATTCAAGCGAGTTTGCCCACCGGGATCACAGCGACAGCCGTTTACGACCGCACCGGGCTCGTTGACAAGACACTCAAAACGGTCCAGACCAATCTGGTCGAGGGAGCGCTGCTGGTAATTGTTGTTTTGTTGCTGTTTTTGGGAAATGTGCGAGCTGCGTTGCTCACGGCTGCTGTCATTCCCATCACTATGCTGATGACCATCACGGGGATGTTGCAGAGCAAGGTCAGCGCCAACCTTATGAGTCTTGGCGCTCTTGATTTTGGCCTTATCGTCGATGGTGCGGTGATCATCGTCGAGAACTGCTTGCGCCGCCTGGGTGAGGAGGGGCACAACGGCGAGCTGTCATTAAAAGACCGCATGGAGGTGGTATCCGATGCTACCCGGGAGGTAATGCGTCCGGCACTGTTCGGTGTATTCATCATTACCGCAGTCTACATTCCCATCCTTGCCCTGACCGGAGTCGAGGGTAAGATGTTCCACCCCATGGGCATTACCGTGATTATTGCGCTGATCAGCGCGATGATCCTGTCGGTGACCTTTGTACCGGCGGGAATTGCACTGCTGTTTCGTAAACCCGTACAGGAGAAAAGCAACCCCATTGTTCGCAGTGC
>SHZL01000144.1 GCA_009692275.1 Lysobacterales bacterium
GATGTGTCGTCAGAAAACCGCTGCAGGTGTGCCAACAGCAGCCAACCCGTACCCAGGCGGGGGTTTATTCTCATGGCCTTGCGCAGCAGGCCGAGAGCAGCGTCGAACTGCCCCACGGCCTGGTTAAGCCGCGCCAGTTTCAGGTGCAGGCTGGCATCGTCCGGCGCTTTTGCCAAAGCCATGTGCATCACACTGATGGCGTCGTTGTACTGCTCGCTGTCACGCAGGAACCCGGCCACTTTCAGCAACGTTGCCAGGTCTCCTTCGTGGGCATGAGCCAGTTGCACCAGCACCCCGCAAGCATCCGCGGGGCGACCTTCAGCGCGCAGCAGGAAGGCCAGGGCAAAGGCAACGTCAGTATCTGCCGGAAATTCATTTACCAGTTGCCGGAACATATGCTCGGCAGCAACCGGCTGTGCGCACAGCCGCAGGGCATTGCCCAACCAGTAGCGCACGTCACGCTCCGCCGGTGCCAGACGGCAGGCTTCCGCGAGGTGCAGCCGTGCTTCCTCGCCTTGCTGGCGGCCGATTTCAGCGATTCCTGTTCGCAGCAGGGACTGCCAATCTGGCTGGTTCACTTCATCACCTGCAGGGCCCAAGCAATTGAGATGCAATAAGTATATTCTGTCACGCTCGCGGACGGGGTAAAGACGCGTGCAACACCATTAAGAGACGAGGAACTGGACCGCATGCAGATCGACACCAGCAGGCCTATGAAGATTCGCCGCACCAAGATCATTGCGACACTTGGTCCAGCTACTGACACGCGGGAAGAACTGTACGGCGTGATCAAGGCAGGCGCTGATGTAGTGCGATTGAACATGTCTCACGGTCCCGCCGCGAAGCAAATCGAGCGGGCGCGGATGGCGCGCGAGGTGGCTGCAGAGCTGGAACGCGAAGTGGCACTCCTGTTTGATTTGCAAGGACCGAAGATTCGCATTGAGCACTTCGCCGGCGGCAGCACGATGCTGGAAACGGGTCATCAATTCATCCTCGATGCAGAGGATTTCACCACGCCCGGTGACAACCACAGGGTCGGAGTGAGCTACGCCGGCTTACCGGATGATGTTAAGGCAGGGAACCTCCTGCTGCTGGACGACGGCCTGATTTCGATGCGGGTTATCGCGGTTAAGGGCCGCAAGATCGTTTGCGAGGTGGAAAATGGCGGCAAGCTTGCCAGCCGGAAGGGCATCAACCTGCAGGGCGGAGGATTATCTATTTCCGGCATAGTCGAGCATGATCTGCCACACATCCAGTTGGCGGCCGACCTCGAGGCCGATTACCTGGCGGTCTCGTTCCCTGCCAACGCCGGTGACATGGTGCGAGCCCGTGAGCTGCTGCATAAAGCGGGCGGCCGGGCTGCATTAATGGCCAAGATCGAGCGCATTGAGGCCATCGAAAACCTGGAAGAAATTTGTGATGCATCGGATGCCATATTGGTCGCTCGAGGCGATCTCGGTGTGGAAATCGGTGACGCTGAACTGCCAGGCTTGCAAAAGCGCATCATCCATACTGCCTTGAAGCACAACCGCATCGTCGTTACGGCCACGCAAATGATGCAGTCCATGATCGAGAATCCGATCCCAACCCGTGCTGAAGTGCTCGACGTGGCCAATGCCGTAATGGACGGCTCCGACGGGGTAATGCTGTCGGCCGAGACCGCGATGGGAAAGCACCCGACAAAAGTCATTGAAGCGATGCACCGGATCTGTCTTGGGGCCGAGCGTCATTTTGACCGGGAGGGTGTGAGCGCGCCTTTAACCGTCCACTTTCAGAAAATCGACCAGGCAATCGCCATGGCGGCGATGTACATGGCGCAGAATGTTTCCGTTCAGGCCATCGTCGCATTGACGGAATCCGGTTCGACGGCCCAGTGGCTGTCCCGGGTCCAGTCATCGGTACCGATATTTGCGCTGTCGCCGAATGTTGCCAGCCGCCGCCGCATGGCCATGTACCGTGATGTGTATCCGGTCGCCCATCAACCCCAGGGAGACGACCTGAACCTGATTGTCGAGGAGTTGTTGAAGCTGCTCAAGCAAAAAAGCCTTATCAAGGCCGGCGACCGGGTTATCGTGACCATGGGCGACAAGACCGGCAACCAGGGGGGTACCAATGCCCTGCGTTTGGTCGAACTCGGCCCGGAATAAATGGATACGGAATAAATAGGTGCATGGTCTCAGCCACAACTAAACGGTAAAATACCCGTTCCACCCAAACGGTATGCCCAAAGTGGGCTTTGCAAATTCTCTTTTAGGAGTCAGTAGTCATGAATGAAATGGAGTTGGTGTCGGTTGCCGAGGCAATGGTAGCTGAAGGCAAAGGGATTCTTGCCATTGATGAGAGCGCAGGTACCATCGCCAAGCGGTTCAAGGCGATCAATATCGAATCCACCGAGGAAAACCGGCGTGCTTACCGGGAAATGCTGCTCACAACAGCCCACCTGGGCAAGCACATCAGCGGTGCGATTCTTTATGACGAAACCATTCGTCAATCTACGCGGAACGGCGTTTCATTCGTGCAGGTCATGCAGGACGCCGGAATCATCCCGGGTATCAAGGTGGATATGGGCGCCCATCCCTTTGCCGGTCACCCGGGGGAGAAAATTACCGAAGGGCTGGACGGTTTGCGCCAGCGGCTGGAAGAGTATCGTGCGCTCGGCGCGCGATTTGCCAAGTGGCGCGCGGTCATCACCATCGGGGAAAACATCCCCACTACCTCCTGTGTCGATGCCAATGCCCACGCCCTGGCCCGCTATGCCGCACTGTGCCAGGAAGCGGACATTGTGCCCATCGTTGAACCGGAAGTATTGATGGATGGCGCGCACAGCCTGGATGAATCATTTGAAGTGACCGAAGCCACTCTGCGAGCATTGTTCAACCAGTTATACGAACAAAACGTTCTGCTGGAAGGCACGATTCTTAAGGCCAGCATGGTGATTTCAGGGAGTGAAGCGACCCATCGCGCCAGTGTGCAGGAGGTTGCAGAAGCTACCGTTCAATGCCTGTTGAATTCGGTGCCGGCAGCACTGGGAGGGGTGGTATTCCTGTCCGGCGGGCAAACGGATGAAGAAGCCACAGCGCACCTGAATGCCATGAACCTGCTGGCTGACTTTCCGTGGGCTTTGACCTTTTCCTACGGCCGTGCATTGCAGGCGCCTTCCCTGAAAGTTTGGGGTGAGAACCCGGCAGCAAACGTAGCCGCGGCGCAGAAAAAACTGGCGCATCGTGCACGCATGAATGGTCTTGCTGCCATGGGTCAATACGAAGAGTCTTTTGAAGCAGCCTGATCAGGGTTTGCTGATCTGCCGGCTCCGTGGGTGATCCCGTGAACGACAATCAAAAGGAAAACGCACTTCATTACCACCGGTTTCCCAAGCCGGGAAAAATAAGAATTACGCCGACCAAACCCCTCACTACCCAGCAGGACCTGGCGCTGGCGTATTCCCCGGGTGTTGCTGCAGCCAGCGAGTTGATCCACGCGGATCCTCTGGCGGTAAGCGAAGTCACGGCGCGCGGTAACCTGGTCGCAGTCATTACCAATGGTACTGCGGTGCTTGGCCTTGGCAACATCGGCCCGCTGGCCGCGAAGCCAGTCATGGAAGGCAAAGCCGTGCTGTTCAAGAAATTTGCCGATATCGACGTTTTTGACATTGAAATCTCCGAGCAGGATCCGGACAAGCTGGTCGATATCATTGCCTCGCTTGAGCCGACGTTCGGCGGCATCAACCTCGAAGACATCAAGGCGCCGGAATGCTTTTCGGTTGAGTCCCGGTTGCAGCAGCGCATGGGTATTCCGGTGTTTCATGACGACCAGCATGGAACTGCCATTATCACCGCCGCAGCTGTGCTGAATGCCCTGCAAATTGTCGGCAAATCAATCAGTGAGGTACGCCTCGTGGCATCCGGAGCGGGTGCAGCGGGAATGGCCTGTCTCGATTTGCTGGTAAAACTGGGTGTGCAGAAGCACAACATCGTGGTCATTGATCGGTTGGGGGTCATTTTCACCGGGCGGGCTGAGTACATGGATGACCGCAAAGCGGGTTATGCCATTGACACCCAAATGCGCACGCTGGAACAAGCCATTCATGGCGCAGACATTTTTCTGGGTGTTTCAGCAAAGGGGGTCCTGAGCAAGCAAATGGTGACCACCATGGCACGCCGGCCCATCATCCTTGCACTGGCCAATCCTGATCCCGAAATCATGCCTGAGGATGCACGCGCGGCATGCCCGGACGCTATCATCGCCACTGGCCGGTCTGATTATCCAAACCAGGTGAACAATGTCCTCTGTTTCCCCTACATTTTTCGCGGTGCGCTGGATGTCGGCGCAACGTTGATCAATGACGAGATGAAGATGGCCTGCGTCAAGGCGCTGGCAGAACTCACGCGCATGGAAATGCAACAAACAGGCCATAACCCTGAGCCGCTGCAATTCGGGCCGGACTACATCATCCCCAAGCCATTTGATCCGCGCCTGCTGGTGCAGTTAGCTCCGGCCGTGGCCCAGGCGGCAATGGACAGCGGCGTTGCCACCCGGCCTATCCGGGATATGGCCGGCTATCGGGAAAAACTCGAGCAGTTTGTGTACCGCACGGGTTTGCTGATGAAGCCTGTTTTTGACGCTGCGCGAGCTGCGCCGAAACGGGTTGTGTATGCCGACGGCGAGCACGAAATCATCCTGCGCGGGGTGCAATCCGTGATCGACAGCCATCTCGCCTATCCCATTTTGATTGGGCGGCCAGCCGTGATTCAGAGCCGTATCGAAAAACTTGGGCTGCGCATGCGCCCTGGAGCGGACTTTGAACTCGTTAACCCCGACTCAGATCCCCGGTTTTGGGATTATTGGACTACCTACCACGCCCTGATGGAACGGCGGGGAATTTCCCCGGATGCCGCTAAAGCCACGGTGCGCACCCGCACCAGCGTTATTGCTGCCTTGATGCTCAAGCGCGGGGAAGTTGATGCGATGATCACGGGAATGGTCGGCAGTTACCGGGTGGACCTGGATAATGTGCTCGATGTGATTGGCCTGCTTCCCACCGCGAAAGTCGCAGGTTCGCTCAGCGTGCTCAGCACCGATGACGGCGCGTATTTCGTCTGTGATACACACGTAAATGCGAACCCGACAGCTGAAGAGATTGTTGAAATCACGCTCATGGCAGCTGAGAAGATCCTTATGTTCGGCATTCGCCCGCGGGTTGCGCTGTTGTCGCATTCAGCCTTTGGCAGCCACCGTGATGATAGCGCGAAGAAGATGAAACTGGCTCTCGCCCTGTTGCGCGAGCGTTCGCCGGGTCTGGAAGTAGAAGGCGAGATGACGGCTGACATGGCGCTGGATGAGACTTACCGCAAGAGTGTTTTTCCCAACAGCGCCCTGAAGGGTCCAGCCAATCTCCTGGTGATGCCAAACCTTGATTCCGCCCATATTGCCTACAACCTGGCACGGGTCATCAGTAACGGGGTCACGGTGGGGCCGATGCTGCTCGGAGTTGGCCTTCCAGCTCACGTATTGACTCCATCGGCGACTGCACGCCGGATTGTCAATATGACTGCAATAGTGGTGGTCGAAGCCCAGATCCACGAAAAGTGCGCCATGAGCGGAAACACGTGAATGGGAGTCCCGGCGTGAACGAGGAAGTGGACCAGCTACGTCACGACAGCGACCCCCTGGAAACACAGGAGTGGTTGGAATCACTGCAGGCTGTTATCGGCCGTGAAGGGCCTGACCGCGCCCACTACCTGTTGGAAAAGCTGGTGGATTTCACCCGCCGATCCGGCGGCTACCTGCCTTACGATGCCACTACCGCCTACATCAACACCATTCCGCCACACATGGAAAAGCGCACTCCCGGCAATGCCGAGATGGAGTACAAGATCCGGTCCCTGATTCGATGGAACGCGATGGCCACCGTGCTTCGCGCCAGCAAAAGGGGAGGTGAACTGGGCGGGCATATCGCAAGTTTTGCTTCAGCGGCCACGCTGTACGACGTGGGTTTCAATCATTTTTTCCGTGGGCCGGATCATCCCGGCGGTGGCGATCTGCTGTATATCCAGGGGCATTCCTCACCTGGTATTTACGCCCGCTCGTTCCTCGAAGGCCAGATCAGCGCTGAGCAGCTGGATAAATTCCGTGAGGAATCGGAAGGCAAGGGCCTGAGCTCTTACCCGCATCCGTGGCTGATGCCGAATTACTGGCAATTACCCACGGTGTCCATGGGCCTCGGACCGATCATGGCCATCTACCAGGCGCGTTTTCTCAAGTACCTGCACAACCGCGGGATTGCGGATACTTCGGACCGGCGCGTGTGGTGTTTCCTGGGTGACGGTGAAACCGATGAGCCGGAATCTTTGGGCGCGATCTCGCTCGCTGGCCGGGAAAAACTGAACAACCTCATATTTGTCGTCAACTGCAACCTGCAGCGCCTTGATGGCCCGGTGCGCGGCAACGGCAAAATCATCCAGGAACTGGAAAGCGTATTCCGCGGCGCCGGATGGAGCGTATTGAAAGTCATTTGGGGGGCTTATTGGGATCCCTTGTTTGCCAAGGACAAGGGCGGCCTGCTGCGCAAGCGCATGGAACAAGCCCTGGATGGCGATTACCAGAATTACAAGGCCAAGGGCGGCGCATATACCCGGGAGCATTTTTTCGGCAAATACCCGGAACTGCTGGAGATGGTTGCGAGCATGTCAAATGATGACATCTGGCGTCTGAACCGCGGCGGACATGACCCGCACAAGATTTTTGCGGCCTACCATGAGGCCATCAAGCCCAGGGAGCGGCCCATCGTCATCCTGGCAAAGACGGTCAAGGGCTATGGAATGGGTGGTGCCGGCGAAGCCCAGAACATTACCCACCAGCAGAAAAAAATGGATGTCGATTCGATTCGACAGTTCCGTGACCGTTTCAATATCCCGATTTCAGATGAAGAAATTGAGAATATCCCGTACTACCACCCGGGAGTTGACAGCCCGGAAGTGCAGTACATGCTTGAGCGCCGCAAACAGCTTGGCGGGTTTTTGCCCCAACGCCGCTCTGCATTCCAGGCATTGGAAATTCCCGGGCTGGAGGCTTTTGAGTCCTTGCTCAAAACGACCGGCGACCGCGAAATCAGCAGCACCATGGTGTT
>SHZL01000145.1 GCA_009692275.1 Lysobacterales bacterium
AAGAGCCGGTTAACAAGACATTCAGCGCTGGCTGGCTGGCGATGATCGAGCATTATTTTTTTGCTGCCTGGATTCCGGCCGCTGACGAGCAAGCAACCTACTCCACGCACGTAATCACGCCCGGCGATGGCGCATTGCCACGCTACATAGCGCGAGATGTTTCACCGCTACAAAGCGCCATTCCAGGGGGCAAGGTTGAATTCGGCAGCCGCCTCTACCTTGGTCCCAAGTTGCAGGAACACCTCAGCCAGGTTGCACCCGGACTCGAACTGACTGTGAATTACGGCATTTTTACCGTGTTTTCCAAACCGCTGTTCTGGCTGCTTGCGCACATTCACCAGCTCGTGGGCAATTGGGGCTGGGCGATTGTATTACTCACCGTTCTGGTCAAGGCGGTGTTTTTCAAACTTACTGAAACGCAATACAAGTCCATGGCGCGCATGCGCAAGTTACAGCCGCGCATCGAGCAACTCAAAGAACGATATGGCGATGACCGGCAACGCATGAGCCAGGAAATGATGGGGCTGTATAAAACCGAAAAGGCCAACCCGCTCAGCGGTTGCCTGCCCATGCTGGTGCAGATTCCTGTGTTCATTGCGTTGTACTGGGTATTGCTGGAATCGGTGGAGTTGCGCCAGGCGCCGTTTATTTTGTGGGTTACCAACCTGTCCGTTCGCGATCCGTATTTTGTGCTGCCCCTGCTCAACGCCAGCTTCATGATCGCCACCCAGAGGCTGACTCCGATGGCCGGCATGGACCCCCTGCAGGCCAAGATGATGAGCCTGATGCCCGTGGTATTTGCGGTGATGTTTGCATTTTTTCCGGCTGGCCTGGTGTTGTACTGGGCAACCAACGCGGGACTTTCGCTCGCACAGCAGGTGTATATCACGCGCAAAATCGCTGCCGGAGACAAGTGAGAAAAGCGGGTACGGACACCATCTGCGCTATCGCGACGCCGGCCGGGATGGGGGGCATCGGCATCATTCGTGTCAGCGGCCCGGCCGCCCCGGCAATTGCAACGGCCATTTGTGGCCGCCTGCCGGCACATCGCGTGGCTACCCATGTCGGTTTTCGAGCTGCTGATGGCTGCAACATTGACCACGGCATTGCTGTGTATTTCCCTGCACCGCACTCATTCACGGGTGAGGACGTGCTGGAGCTTCAGGGCCATGGCGGGCCGGTGGTGATGCAGATGTTGCTGCGCCGCGTGATGTCCCTGGGCGCTCGCGCAGCGCGCGCAGGTGAATTCTCTGAGCGCGCGTTTCTCAATGACAAACTGGACCTGGCACAGGCGGAGGCCATTGCCGACCTGATCAGCTCCGGCACCGAGGCTGCCGCACGCGCGGCACACCGCTCACTGTCCGGGGCCTTTTCCCGGCGCATTGAGGAATTGCAGGAACGCCTCACCGGCATGCGGGTGTATGTCGAAGCAGCCATCGACTTTCCCACTGAAGAAATCGACTTTCTGGCCGACAGCGCGCTGCTGCAGCGTTTGCAGGAAACGCAGCAGGGTTTGCGCAGCTTGCTGGCTGAAGCGCAGCAGGGTCGCCTGTTGCGCGACGGCATGGTGTTGGCCATTATTGGCCGGCCCAATGCCGGCAAGTCCAGTTTGCTCAATGCCCTTTCCGGGCAGGACAGCGCCATCGTCACGGCCATTCCGGGTACCACGCGCGATGTGCTGCGCGAATGGATAGACCTGGACGGCATGCCGGTGCACGTGGCCGATACCGCCGGCATTCGTGACACAACTGACGTAATTGAAGCGGAAGGAGTCAGGCGCGCCCGCCACGCATTGCAAGCCGCCGATATCGTCCTGCTGATCGTGGATGTCAGCGCCGATGTGGATGGACAGCTTGAGTTACTGACAGAGTTGCCGGACCCGGAAAGGTGCATCCTCATATACAACAAGATGGACTTGCTTGGGCAGTCGCCGGAGGCATGGCCCGATCCCACGCAGGGACAGCGCTATCCGGCGGGTGTAGCACTTTCTGCACGAACCGGCGAAGGCCTCGCCACCCTGAAGGCACGGATTCGGCAAACATCAGGGGCTGCAGAACAGGCAGAGGGTGGCTTTTCTGCGCGGCAACGTCATGTGGACGCATTGAAACGGGCTGAACACCACTTGCTGGAGGGTGAATTGCGCTTGACCCAGGACCAGGCTGGCGAACTGCTGGCGGAAGAACTGCGCCTGGCGCAGCGTGCCCTGGGGGAAATCACCGGCGAGGTGCTGCCGGATGACTTGCTGGGTTCAATCTTCGCGAGCTTTTGTATCGGCAAATAGAACGGCTCAGACCGGGCAGTAAATATCGTGTAAGAGCTTGATGATTTTCCGGGCGGGCGTTTCAGTCAGGCGATAGAAAATGGTCTGGCTGACACGCCGGGTCTGCACCAGGCCCTGCTCACGCAGCACGGCAAGGTGTTGCGACAGCGCAGACTGGCTAAGATCAACCCGTTCGTTCAATTGTCTCACCGAGCATTCACCTTCAGCCAGCACGCACAGGATGATCAGGCGGCTCTCGTTGGCCAATCCCTTGAGCAGGCTCGCAGCATCGCTGGCGCTGCGCCGCATGGCCTTCCAGTCCAACCCGGCCAGTTTGTTCCTTGCCAGGGTTCTCTTTGCCGGGTATTTCTGCTTGGCGGTGCTCATCAGGCTGCGAATGTTATTTGCAAGCTAGCTAAATTACAATTATCTACATAAGCCATTTTGAATACAAACGGAGTTGAGGGACACTACCCGTGAGCGTGGAAATCACACCCAGTTACGAACCGGAGTCTGGCACCTGGACCTATCTGCTCGCCGACCCGGTACAGTGCGTTGCCGTCATCATCGATCCTGTATGGGTGTTTGACCCGGTTTCAGGCCGGGTAAGCACGCAGCAGATTGACGTCCTGCTCAACATTGCGCAGCAGCGCAATTACCGCATCGAGTGGGTGCTGGAAACGCACGCCCATGCGGACCACCTCTCGTCCGCCGGGTATATCCGCGACCAAACCGGTGCCAGGATTGCCATTGGCCGCGGCATATGCGCGGTGCAGAAAACCTTTACCAGGGTGTTCAATCTCAAAGATATTGCGACTGATGGCAGCCAGTTTGACCGCCTGCTTGACGATGGTGACATGATTCCGCTTGGGGCACTGGCCATTCGTGTTATGCAGACCCCCGGGCACACCGGTGATAGCCTTACTTACCTCGTGGAGGATGCCGCCTTTATTGGCGATACCCTGTTCGCTCCGCCTTATGGAACGGCGCGCTGTGATTTTCCGGGTGGTAACGCCTCAGACTTGTTTGATTCCATCCAGCGGATTCATGGCTTGCCGGACACAACCCGGTTGTTTCTTTGCCACGACTATGCCAAAGACGGCACGCCACCGGTCAACATGGTCCCAATCAGCGAATCACGCCAGAACAACATTCACATCAAGACCGGGACCGACCGGGAAGCGTACATAGCCATGCGCACCCAGCGGGACGCCAGGCTGTCCTTGCCGCGGCTGCTCCTGCCGGCGCTGCAGGTCAACATTCGCGCCGGATCGGCTCCCGCCGGGGACGACAACGATGTGCCTTACCTGCGTCTGCCCTTCAACCGCACGATTGCGCAAATACTTGCTGGGGAAAGTCACTGAACCCGGTTATCCGGCTGCGAACAGGGCAGAGGGCTGGCACGAGGTGCGGCCTGGCTAGACGTTGGTCTGGTCTGCGTTTGCGCGCGCTTCTTCCAGTCCGCCGAGGTTGGCAGCCAGGATGAAGCCCAGCGCGTGCAGGGTCTCCTTGGCGAGACCTGCCCTGCGCCCAGTTTCGCAGTAGAGGTAAATCACAGAGTCCTTGCCCACCCCAAGGCAGGCGATTTGCGTGCCGATGTGTTCATGCGGCATGTTCACCGCTCCTGGCAGGTGCGACTCGTCGAATTCCTCTGCAGTGCGGACATCAATCCAGGTAATTTCGCGTGCGCGGGCCAAGGCTGTTACCAGCGGAGCCAGAGCGACGACATGGTGCAGAGCAAGGATTTGAAGTTCATGTGTTGTCATCCCGCGGTTTGGGTTAAGTAACCAGTAGCTAATGTATAATAGTCTAATATAAGTCATCTCGGGGAATCGGACGCTCATTCCGCTGAGCCGCGCGCGAACGCGGGGACCGACAAGCAACCACCATTGAGCGTAGGCGCCTAGATGAATATTCTTCCCGGGTTGGTTCTGGCATTGGTGCTCGCATTCGCTGGGGGCTATCTGGCAGATCTGATCGGCGTGACCTGGATGGGTCTGCCCAAAAGCCCTGTCAGTCCCATTATGCTGGCCATCCTGTTGGGCATCCTGGTACGCAACACGCTGGGCCTGGCGCAAGTATTCGAGCCGGGCGTGCGTTTCTGCCTCGAGCGCATTTTGCGCTGGGGCATTGTGTTGCTGGGCATTCGGCTCAGCCTCGGTGAAGTGGGGGAAATCGGGCTCAAGGCCCTGCCGGTCGTGATCGTGTGCGTGACGGTTGCGCTGCTGGTCGTTACATGGTTGAGCCGTCGGCTTGGCCTGTCAGGGCGCCTGGGCACCCTCATCGCGGCCGGCACTGCGATCTGCGGGGCAACAGCGATTGTCGCCCTGTCACCAGCTATTAACGCCAAAGATGATGAAACTGCTTATGCAGTGGCCTGCATCGCACTGTTTGGCATGGTGGCGATGCTTACCTACCCTTTTGCAGCGCACTGGCTGTTTGCCGGCGATGCGTTTCGCGCCGGCCTGTTCCTGGGCACATCCGTGCATGATACCTCGCAGGTCGCAGGAGCCGGCCTGGTATACCAGGAATACTTTGGTGACCCGGCCGTACTCAACGTGGCGACGGTGACCAAACTGGTGCGCAACCTGGGCATACTGATCGTCATACCCTTGCTCAGCATCCTGTATCACCGCAAGTCCGGTACGGGTGAAGTTCGCCCCAGCCTGTGGTCGATGGTGCCGCTGTTCGTTATTGGCTTTGCGCTGATGAGCCTGCTGCGCACCATGGGTGACATGGGTGAGCGCCCATTCGGCTTGCTGGATCCAGTCACCTGGCAATCCCTTATTTCCATTGCCACGCAGACGGCGGACTACTGCCTGAGAATCGCCATGGCTGCGGTCGGTCTTGGCACTGGCCTGGCCAGCCTTAAAGCGAGCGGCGTCAAACCCCTGGGTGTCGGTTTGTTTTCAGCGGTGCTGGTGGGTGGCGTAAGCTACACTCTGATTTCGCTGCTGTACTAGGCCCTGTTAACACCAGGCCCTGAATCCACCGGAGTCCGGTCACGATGGCATACATCAAAGTAGTTCAACCCGATGTAGCGGAAGGCAAGCTGGCAGATTTGTTTAATCGGGTTCGCGGCCCCAACGGCCAGGTTGACAATGTACTGCAGATTCACAGCCTGCGGCCGCATACGATGCTCGGCCACATGGGTTTATACAAGGCCGTTCTGCACCACCCGGGTAACTCCCTGCCAGCCTGGTTTCTCGAATCGGTAGGTGTGCTGGTCAGCATGCTTAATGCGTGCGCCTATTGCGAGCACCATCACAGCGAAGGTCTGAAGCGGCTTTTGCAGTCCGTACCAGGTCGTTACGAGGCGTGTCTCGCGCAATTGCGATCGGCTGAACCGGGGCATCCCTTCACCACCGCACAGAGCGCCGCCCTTGACTACGTGCGTAAGTTAACCCTCTCACCAGGAGCCATTGCCCGACAGGATGTTGATGCGCTGCGGGTCGCGGGGAACAGTGACGGTGAAATCCTTGAAATGAACCAGGTCGCCAGTTACTTCGCCTACGTCAACCGCACAGTGCTCGGGCTCGGTGTGTCCATCGAAGGTGAACTGCTCGGCCTGTCGCCGCAGGAATCGGCAGACCTGGAGGACTGGGCGCACGCATAGTACGGTCAGGTCACTTTGCGCAGCACGAAGCGATAAACCCCACCTTCTTCTGCGTGCTCCAGCAACTCGTTTCCCGTGATGCGGCAAAACGCAGCGAAGTCCGCTGTGGAGCCTGGATCGGTTGCAAGTACTTCCAGGGTATCGCCTACAGCCACATCTTTGAGCGCTTTCTTGGTTTTGAGTATTGGCAGAGGGCAGTTTAGGCCTTTTAGGTCGAGTGAATGATCAGCCATGATTTTTCCCGTGGTTCCCCAGATGAATAACGTGAACAAGCCAGCTAAGGAAACTCTGAATTATTCAGAGCTGTCCTAAATAAACAAATTAATTTGCGACCGGGTGGCGACCTCGATATACGTAGCCGCGCCACCCAGCTCCGGTCCTTCAATCATGTCAGCTAGCGTGTATTCAAACAAATCCATGGTCATCTGGCATGCAATGAGGCGGACATCAGCCTCGACCGCCAGTTGGCGCAACTCCTGGATGCTGGCCACGCCTTTTTTCTTCATCAGGTTTTTCATCATCGTGGTCGCGGCCCGGTCAACGCCCGGAATCATCGATACCAGGTTCGGCAGGCCCATGTGTGCGCCCAGCATGGGCATTTTCATGGCCGGGTTACCCAGGGATGAAAGCTGCGGGTCAAGCTCCTTCAGCAGCAAGGGTAAGCCGTAGAACGTAAAAAACATGGTGACATCCAGTCCCATGGCTGCAGCCGTGGTGGCCAGGATGAACGGGGGATACGCCCAGTCCAGCGTGCCCTTGGTGACAATGAGGGTCATGCTTTTGGCGCCGCTTGCGCTAACTTCGTTTGCCATGTTGTTGCTCCATGTCCCTGGGGAATCTGCGGATCGTTACCGGGAGTCGCAGGCTTGCAGCACCGTAAAAAACTTCAACTGATCCAGTTCAGGCTCCAGCACCATCTCCGGCCCCGGTTCCTGCCTGGCCAGCGTGGCTGCCAGTTCCTGCGCTTCTTGCAGGAATTGCGCATAGTAGCGTTCCCTTTCGGCTGCGCTGAGCGCGGTTGGTTTCGGGCCGCAACATTCCAGCGCTGCATCCAGTGAGAACGGCTCGAGGCATACACAGTCACGTTTATGCAGCCACGTTCCGGTGCACAGGTCGAAATCGTATTCGCGCAGGAACTGGTGTCCGTGCGCGGCGACAAATTCCACCGCATCCATGATGAACCCCACTTCACTATCATCCATTACGTAATGCAGGCTGATACGGCACCAGCCCGGCTTTAT
>SHZL01000146.1 GCA_009692275.1 Lysobacterales bacterium
TTCCTCGGGCAGTTCCGCACCGGTGATGAGCGCAATGACTATAACTATTCCAACAACGGCTTTGACGTGCTGCTGGAACAGATTGCGCAGGAACGCATACCGGCGCGCCGCGATCGCATGATGGTCGAGGCGGAACGTATGCTGTTACAGGACAACCCCATCGTGCCGGTCTACACCTATGTAACCAGGCGCCTGGTAGACCAGCACGTCAAGGGCTGGCAGAACAACGTCATGGATCATCACCTCACGCGTCACATGTACAAGCTCAAGTCCGCTGAGACTGGTGGTCCGGCGCCAGAGGACCTGACGGCCCAGCCAGAGGAGACACCGGCAGAATGAAACAGACGGGCCTGGGCCATCACTTTGCATCGCGCCTGCTTAGCCTCGTGCCGACCTTGTTGATGCTGATCACCATTGCTTTTTTCCTGATCCGGGTAGCGCCGGGCGGCCCGTTTGATACCGAGAAACCGCTGCCACAGGAAATTCGCGCAAACCTCGATGCCAAATACCATCTGGATGAGCCCTTGTTGCAGCAGTACTTCCGTTACATGGGCCAGATCGTCACGCTCGACTTCGGGCCTTCGTATCAATACAAGGACTGGACCGTCAACGAGCTGATTGCCAGCGGGTTCCCGGCTTCACTCGCCATTGGCGGCACGGCCATGCTGCTGGCCTTCGTAATGGGCACCCTGATCGGGGTCATCGCTGCGATACGACAAAACACGGCAGTCGATTACTCGATCATGGGCATGGCCATGATGGGTATTTCCATTCCCAATTTTGTCGTTGCGCCGCTGCTGATCCTGGTCCTTGCCGTGTATGCCGGCTGGCTGCCCGCCGGTGGTTGGGAATGGTCTTTCCGGCACATGTTGCTGCCGGTCATCACCCTGGCCCTGCCGGTCATTGCCTACATTGCCCGGTTGACCCGGGGCAGCATGATCGAGGTGCTGCACAGCAACTACATCCGCACTGCCCGTGCCAAGGGTTTGCCGGAACGCATCGTGCTCGGCCGCCACGCGATGAAGCCGGCCTTGCTGCCGGTGATTTCCTACATGGGACCGGCGACGGCCGGCCTGATTACGGGATCGGTCGTGATCGAGCGTATCTACTCCATTCCCGGCCTGGGCAGTTATTTCGTTCAGGGCGCATTGAATCGAGACTACACACTGGTGATGGGCGTGGTTATTTTTTATGGCGTGATCATCATCCTGATGAACTTCATCGTCGACATGCTCTATGCCTGGCTTAATCCAAAAATTCGCTTTGATGAGGGTTAAGCCATGGCGCGCATGAAGATGGCAGGTGACGCCCTGGCCAATGACCCGTTTGCCGCGGCATTTGCCACCCAGGACATACAGGGACGCTCATTGTGGATTGATGCGTGGCATCGCCTGCTGAAAAATCGCGCCGCCGTGGCCAGCGGCAGCACCATGTTCCTGATGGTACTGGCGGTAGTGTTTGGCCCGATGCTTTCGCCCTGGGCGCCCGACTTTACGGATTGGGAGCACACGGCATCCCCTCCCAGCCTGGTCAATGGCCACTGGTTTGGAACCGATGCCGTGGGGCGCGACATCCTGGTGCGCACACTGGAAGGCGGCAGGATTTCCCTGCTGGTGGGGCTGGTAGCAACGCTGGTCAGCCTGGTGATCGGCGTGAGTTACGGGTCCGTGGCCGGGTATTACGGTGGCGTCACGGACCGCATGATGATGCGCATAGTCGATATCATCTATGCCTTGCCATTCATGTTTTTCGTGATCCTGCTGATGGTGGTATTTGGCCGCCACATCATCCTGATTTTCGTGGCGATCGGCGCAGTGAATTGGCTGGACATGGCCCGTATCGTGCGCGGCCAGACCCTCGGCCTGAAGAACACCGAGTTTGTTGAGGCTGCACAAGCCTGTGGTGTGAGCGACAAGGCCATCATCGTGCGACACATCGTGCCCAACCTGCTTGGCGTGGTGATGGTGTACGTAACACTGACCATCCCGCACGTGATCCTGGTCGAGTCGTTCCTCAGTTTCCTGGGCCTCGGCGTGCAGGAACCCATGAGCTCCTGGGGGGCACTGGTCAATGATGGCGCACAGGACATGGAGTCATCGCCCTGGACCCTGATCTTCCCGGCCACGTTCCTGGCCGTAACGCTGTACTGCTTCAATTACATCGGCGATGGCATGCGCGATGCGCTGGACCCCAAGGATCGGGTGTAAATGTCCTTGCTGGAAGTGAAAAACCTGCAAGTCAGCTTTGCTACGCCCGAGGGAGAAGTGCACGCGGTCAACGGCATTGACTTCGCGGTCAGCACAGGCGAAACCCTGGCCATTGTGGGTGAATCCGGTTCGGGCAAAAGCCAGTTGGTCATGGCCATCATGGGTCTTTTGGCACAGAACGGCCGCGCCAGCGGGCAGGCCCTGTTCAAGGGCGAGGATCTCCTGCAGAAAACCCCGCGCGAACTGAACAAGGTGCGGGGCAGCCAGATCGCCATGATTTTCCAGGACCCGATGACCTCCCTCAATCCCTACCTGACGGTTGAACAGCAGATGACCGAAGTGGTGATGTACCACCAGAAGCTGGGTCGTCACGAAGCGTTTGAACACGCGGTAGAGATGTTGCGCGCAGTGCGCATTCCGGACGCAGAAGAACGCATTCACGAGTACCCCCACGAGTACTCCGGTGGCATGCGCCAGCGCGTTATGATTGCCATGAGCTTGTTATGTGAACCGGATTTGCTCATTGCCGATGAACCCACCACGGCCCTGGACGTGACCGTGCAAGCCCAAATTACCTATCTCATTGGCGAATTGCGCAAGAAAACCCGCATGGCCATGATCCTCATTACCCACGACCTGGCCGTCGTGGCGGGCATCAGTGATCGCATTCTCGTCATGTATGCAGGGCAGATGGTAGAAAGCGGCACGGTTGAGGACATTTTCTACCGCGCCCACCATCCGTATACGCGCGGCCTGCTGGCTTCGGTGCCGAGGCTGGACCGTGATGCCAGCGATGATCTGCAAGCGATCCCCGGCAACCCGCCCAACCTCCTGGCCTTACCCGGCGGGTGCTGCTTTCGCGACCGTTGTACGCAGGCGCAGGAAATCTGTTCCCAGCCACCACCCATGTGGCGCGATGAGAGGGGTCATCGAAGTCGCTGTGTGCTCGAAATGCCGGATGGCCGGGTGGAAAATGACTCCGCCGGGGAAGCCGGGTCAGCCGCAGAGGAAAGCGCGCCATGACCGAGCCTGTGTTGCGCGTACAGGACCTCGCGGTCTACTTCAGCAGCCGGACAGGCAGCCTGTTACGGCGCGAAGAGCGCGTATTGCGTGCAGTAGATGGAATCAGTTTCGACCTGAACCCAGGCGAGACACTGGGCATTGTGGGCGAATCCGGTTCCGGTAAGTCGACCCTCGCGCGAGCCATACTGGGCCTGCTCAGCCCGAACCGCGGGCGCGTGCTGTGGATGGGTGAGGACCTCACCCGCCTGGAAGCCGAACCCATGCGGCAGAAGCGCAAGGAACTGCAGATCGTGTTCCAGGATCCCGTTGCCTCGCTGAATCCGCGCATGACAGCCGGCTCCATCATTGCCGAACCCCTGTGGACGTTTTACCCGCAGATGGAGAGCCTGCAGGTCGAGGAACGCACGCGGGGCATGATGAAAATGGTGGGCTTGTTGCCCAACCAGATCAATCGTTATCCCCACGAATTTTCAGGCGGACAGTGCCAGCGCATCGGCATTGCACGGTCCCTGGTGCTCAACCCCAAGCTGTTGATCTGCGATGAACCGGTCAGCGCGCTGGACGTCTCCATCCAGGCCCAGATCATCAACCTGCTGCGTGACCTGCAGAAAAAGCTTGGCCTGGCGTTGATTTTTGTTGCCCATGATCTGTCCATAGTGCGGCACATCAGTGATCGCGTCATGGTCATGTACATGGGGCGCAGCATGGAAGTGGCAGAGAAGACGGCACTTTACCGGCGGCCCTTGCACCCATACTCCCGTGCACTGATGAAGTCGGTACTCATTCCTGACCCCGTGCGGGCGCGTGAAGTGAAGCAGGAGGTGTGGCTGAAAGGGGATATGCCATCTCCTTTCAGCCCGCCGCGGGGGTGCATATTTCACAGCCGTTGCCCTTACCAGGTGCCGCGCTGCCAGGCCGATGTGCCAGCATTGCGACGCATGGAGAACGGCAACTGGGTTGCGTGCCACCGTGCCGAAGAACTGGACCTGTCGATCTGAACGTCTGCCGGAATCCATGTTGGGTTAATATAGCCGTCCGCCAAAGCGAGAAAAGTTCATGAACTACCCCATTAATAGCAATCTTGGTAACAACAAACCTGGCATCTGCAAACCAGGCAAGCGCAAAATTTTCAATGTCACCCTGTTTGCCCTGATGGCGCTGTTGCTGGCATCGACCGCTGAAGCCCGCACCAAGCAATTAGACAAGTGGGTAAATAAAGACGCGCCCAAGAGTGACCCGGCAAAAATCGCAGTAATCGCTGTCCTGCCCGATGGCTTGATGCGCGAAGCGGTAGAAATAGCGATTGTGAAGGTGCTGCAAAAGAAAAACCGGGAAGTCGTCGCCGGCAGCAAAATCCCCGGCATGTTTGGCGGCATCCGCGGCAAGATCAACTCGGATAAAGCGGCCAAGGCATTGATTGAAGCCGGCATGGACGGGGTAATCGTGTTGTTCTATACCGGCGGCGGGATCAGTGGCGAGTACCAGAGGTCAGATTACTGGCTGCGATACGAAGGAACCGCGACAGGTTGGGCCGGCTACGCCTGGGGCACACCCTATTTCATTAACGTATACACCGTCCAGCAAGGGCCCGGCTATACTGATTTCCAGAGATCAGCCATTGTCGAGTCAACCTATTACGACCTGAAAACCAGGCAACCCGTGTGGCGCATCGTGACCGAAACCAAAGACACCGAGCATTCCGATGCAGCCAAGCAAATTGCCAAGAAAATAAAGTCGCAGATGGGTTCGACGGGCTTCTGAGCACGCCAAAGTGCATGGTTAACGCGGTTCATGGCTGACCCCGTGCATGGCTGAATCAGGCAGGGCGGAAGAACTACTGGCCGGCTACCGCGTCATGCTGGGGGAAGAACTTGTGGCTGAACGTTGTGAGCTACTGCTGGCCTACCTGGATCTGCTGGTTCACTGGAACCGGTCCTATAACCTGACCGCCGTGCGCGACCCGGCTCAGATGGTTTCCCGCCATCTGCTCGATTCCCTGGCGGTTTTGCCCTGGCTTGAAGCACAAACGCCCGCACACTTATTGGATGCCGGCACCGGTGCCGGCCTGCCCGGTGTGCCGCTGGCCATCATGCGGCCCGGGATGCACGTGACCCTGCTGGACAGTGCTGGCAAGAAAATCCGCTTCCTGCGACACGTCAAGCGTGAACTTGGACTGGACAATATCAGCCCGGTACAAGATCGCCTGGAAGAGTTTTTGCCCCCGGAGCTTTCTTCGGGCCCCCCGGATTTTCCATCGGCCCCTCCGGACTTTCCATCTGCCATTATCAGCCGTGCTTTTTCCGAATTGGCGCAATTTGCTGCCGCCGCACGTCATCTGCTGGGGCCGGATACAAAGCTGCTGGCCATGAAGGGGCGCCGACCGGACGCAGAAATGGCCCGGCTACCAGCCTGGATCCGGGTGGACCGGGTGGAAAAACTTTCTCCGCCGGGATTGCATGAGGAACGCCACCTCGTCATTATGTCCCTCACTGCATGACCCTGGTTGACTGATCGGAATGTCTTTTCCCCACGATTCGCAACGGCCGCAAATCGCCAGCCCTTTCCCTTTTCCAAGGTTGGGCTGACGTGCGCCGCATTGCTGTTGCGAACCAAAAAGGCGGTGTGGGCAAAACCACCACCTGCGTTAACCTGGCTGCTGCCCTGGCCGCAACCCGCTGCCGCGTGTTGTTGATAGACCTGGATCCGCAGGCCAACGCAACGGTGGGCTGTGGGGTAAAACCGCGCGGACTGCTGGCTACCACCTGCGAAGTCCTGCTGGGTGAGCGCAGCCTGGAGCAGGCGCGGTTCCAGTTGAGTGAACTGGGCTTTGATCTTTTGCCCGCCAACGCGGACCTCACTGCGGCAGAGGTTACCTTGCTGGGCCGGGAAGGACGGGAATATGCGCTGAAGCGGGCGCTGGCGACCACGGCCGCTGACTACGACTGGGTCATCATTGACTGTCCACCCTCGCTCAACATCCTCACACTCAATGCGCTGGCAGCCGCAGACAGCGTGTTGATACCCATGCAGTGCGAGTATTACGCGCTGGAAGGATTGACAGGTCTGGTCAACACCATAGAGCAGGTGCGCGGTAGCATTAACCCGGAACTGCAGATTGAAGGCCTGTTGCGCACCATGTTCGATGGACGCAACAACCTCTCCGAGGCAGTCTCGGAACAACTGCTGGAAAATTTTGGCGACAAGGTGTATCGCACCCTCATTCCACGCAACGTGCGCATTGCCGAAGCGCCGAGCTACGGCCTGCCGGTGCTGCTGTATGACCCCGAATCCAAAGGTGCGCTGGCTTACATTGGCCTGGCCGGTGAATTGCTGCGACGAAATACCGGCAACGCACCCGAGACCGAACCTGCGACCGCATGACGGCCCCATTCAGACAGAAGAACATGCATTATGACAACACGTAAAAAAACTCCGCTGGGGCGCAACCTGAGCGCCATGCTCAGCCAGAATACTTTGCAGAAAGCGGGCGGGACAGAATCCCGCGATGAACTGCGCCACCTGCCACTGGATGTCATCCGGCCCGGGCGGTTCCAGCCGCGCTCGGTATTTGATGAGGGCAAGCTGGAGGAACTGGCCAGCTCCATTCGCGCCCAGGGCGTGGTGCAGCCGGTCGTGGTGCGTGAAACGGGACCTGGCGAATTTGAACTGATCGCCGGTGAGCGCCGCTGGCGTGCCGCGCAGAAGGCCGGGCTGGAGTCAATTCCTGCCGTGGTGCGCAATGTCGCGGATGAAGCCACCGTGGCCATGTCGCTGATCGAAAACATCCAGCGCGAAGATCTCAACC
>SHZL01000147.1 GCA_009692275.1 Lysobacterales bacterium
AGTGCTCATACCAGGCTGCTTTCATTACACGTCCCCATATCAGGTTTGCGGTTCAGTCCAGCGGGCTGGACAGCGATTCAGTGTGGCCATCAACGCCCAGTGCCTGGCCGGAAATCATGGCCCCGTCCGGGGATACCAGGAATGCCACAGTTGCCGCGACGGCATCCGCGCTGACAAAACTGCGCAGGGATGTCTGGCGGGTCCAGCTGTCGCGTACTTCCTGCGTGGTAATACCGCGCTGTTTTGCATCCCGCTCAATTACGCCTTCGATACGCGGGCCGCTCACGCTCCCCGGGCAAATGGCGTTTGCGCGAATGCCCAAAGGTCCCAGTTCCATGGCCAGGGTCTTGGTGAAGCCAATCAATGCCCACTTGGCGGCCACGTAGGGTGATCGCAAAGGACAACCAAAAAAAGCTGCACTGGAGGCCATGTTGATGATGGAACCGCCACCTGCCTGTTTCAGCAAAGGTATGGCACGTCGTGTCACGTAAAACGCTCCGTTCAAGCCCACTGCAATCGTGCGATCCCAGTCAGCCGGGTCGATGTCTTCCACTCGTGCTGTCGGGCCGGCAATCCCGGCATTGTTGACCAGGACATCCAGGCGTCCGTAGTGCTCTTCGAGCTCTGCAAACAGGCTGTCAATCTGTCCCGGGTTGGCAACATCCGCCAACGTGGCAGTGGCAGCGGGATTTTCTTCCAGGAAGCGATCAATTGCCACTTTATCTATATCGCAAACATGGACCTTGTAGCCGTTTTGCAAAAAACGCTGCGCGATTGCGCAACCAATTCCGCTCGCTCCGGCTGTAATTAATGCGACGGACGGCAAAGGATGCTTGATCTTCTGAATTGTTTCTTTCATATGCAGGCCTCGCTAAGCCATTCACCACCAGGCCGGCAATGAAAGCCGCTTATCATAAAGTCAGCCGCCAGCTACTGGGTTGTCAAAGGATGAACACGATACGGGACAAGGGCATGTCTTGGCAATTCGGGCCAACTGATGTTACAAATTCCAGTACCATGCAATACTAGGATCAAGCTTAGCCCCGTGGTTAGAATACCGCTGGGAAAAGTGGCCTGCCCGCACAGGCTGGTGGATGGCAAATCAGGAGACTGGGTCGCCCGGAAATGTCGAGGCTTGCAAAAAAACTTGTCACTGACTTGCTAGCCCAGGGTGGCATTACGGTCGATGGGCCAAACCCGTGGGATCTGCAGGTCCACGACGAACGTTTTTTCAACAGGGTGCTGACCGGAGGTTCGCTTGCCTTCGGTGAGTCGTACATGGATGGGGACTGGGACGTCAGTCAGCTTGATGCCCTGATACGGTGCATCATTCGTACAAAGGTAACAGGAAGCGCCATAGTTACCCTGAACCGGTTCTGGCTTGACCTGAAATCACGACTGGTAAACCTCCAGACGCGCAAGGGTTCCTTGGCCATTGCCGAAACCCACTACAACCTCGATCACCACCTGTACCAACAGTTCCTCGGGCCCTATAACCAATACACGTGCTGTTTTTTCAACCAGGCAAAAACGCTGGAAGAAGCTGAAGTTGAAAAACTGGAAATGATTTGCAACAAGCTGCAGCTCAAACCCGGCGACAAGGTACTTGATATTGGATGCGGCTGGGGCGGATTTGCCCGTTACGCTGCGCAAACACGCAATTGCCAGGTGACCGGCATCAGCATATCCAAGGAACAGATCGCTTATGCGCGCAAGTACACGGCCGGACTACCCGTCGATATCGTCGAGTCCGACTATCGCGACCTGCACAAACTGTATGCCAGCCGCCATTTCGATAAAGTGGCCATCATTGGCATGATTGAACATGTCGGCTACAAAAACTACCGCCACCTGTTCGAAATTGTTCATCAACTGCTGCACGATGACGGAATATTTCTGCTGCATACCATTGGCAACAGCGCTAGCACGACTGTCGTTGATCCCTGGATTGAGAAGTACATCTTTCGCAATTCCATGGTGCCCTCGATGGCGCAACTGGCAAAGTCTGCCGAAGACCTTTTGGCTATCCAGGACTGGGAAAACTACGGTCACTACTACGCTCCAACCCTTGCGGCATGGTACCGGAACTTCAATGAAAACTGGGAAAACATCCGCAATATCGAGGGTTCCCAGCGCTTTGATGAGCGCTTCAGGCGCATGTTCAACTACTACTTTCTTGCCTGCAAGGCTGGCTTTGAAACAGAGCATATTTACCTGTGGCACCTGGTGATGACCAAGCAAAGCATGGGTAAAGACGTCTATCCCCGGGTCAATTTATTGTCTTAAAGACCGGCTATTGTCCTGAGAGCTTGAGACCAGCCACTGAGCAGAAGCGTTTAAGACAACATGCTGAAGGGGAGGAAGTCCACTGGCTCTCCTTCCAGTATGTCCTCGTCAATGCACTGGCGCACCAGTCCATCACCCCAACTGGTGGACATCAATACGCCACTGCTCTGGCTGGGGAACAACTCGAGTCCCGCTGCAGTGCTGCGCACTCGCAAGTACTCTTCCCGCCGGTTTCCACGCCGGCTAAAGAGGGCCTTTTGGCGCGCAGGGTTCAGCACCCAGGATTCAATGCCCTGGCAGGCAAAAAGGTACGGACGGCCAATGATCAGCAGGGTTACAAACACGGAAACCGGGTTCCCGGGAAGCCCGAGGAAAGGTGTTCCCTCTACATGGCCAAAGGCGAAGGGTTTACCGGGCCTGACCGCGATACGCCACAGGTCAATACTGCCCAGCGAGGCAACCACGTCCTTGACGTGGTCTTCTTCACCCACGGACACGCCGCCCGAACTGACGACAACATCTGCCAATGCGGCTGCCTGCTGCATGGCCTGCGTGATGGCATCCACCCGGTCCGCCACTATACCCAGGTCGACAACTTCAAAGCCCCAGCCCCGCAACAAGCCAAGCAAGGTATATCGATTTGAATTGTAGATCTTGCCAGGACCGGTCGCGGTCCCTGGCTCGACCAACTCATCACCTGTTGACAATACGGCAACCCGCAGGCGCTTTCTCACGCTAACCCTGCTTACCCCCTGTGAAGCAAGCAAGCCCATGTCCTGCGCCCGCAAGCGCTGGCCGCGTGGCAGCATGTTCTGCCCCTTTACCACGTCCTGGCCACGGGCACGAACATTTTCACCCCGCGGAGGCAATTCCCTGATGAGTACGCTACCCTCGATTTCTGTGCAATTTTCCTGCATTACCACGGTGTCAGCGCCTGCAGGAATTTCAGCGCCCGTGAATATTCGCGCTGCAGTTGCAGCTTGCAGATTCACCCCTGGATGGCCCGCCGCGATCCGCTGGCTTATAGGCAATGGCTGGTTTGGATCAGAACCATCAACGTGGCGAATGGCATAACCATCCATTGCGCTGTTATCGGCTGGCGGCACATCGATCCCGGCATGCATATCGGCTGCCAACACCCGCCCAAGGGCATCCGCAAGGCTGATTTCTTCAGTGCTCACCCTCAGGCCGGCATGCAGCAGCAAGCGGCCTATCGCATCATCAACGGTTAACATGGCGAATTATTGTTCACTCAATGCTGCCCACTGCCGAGCGCAGTGATGGACACAAAGTTGCACGGGCGGTGACGGGAATCGAGTTGTTCCTGCAGAATCCGGTTCCACCCGGTGCGACAGGCGCCGGTCGAGCCCGGCAGGCAGAACACCAGGGTCTTGTTAGCGAGGCCGGCACAACAGCGCGACTGCACCGTGGATGATCCAATTTCTTCCACAGAGTGTTGCCGGAACAATTCACCGAATCCCTCGATGTTCTTGTCAAAAAGTGGCATCAGCGCTTCAGGTGTGGAATCGCGATGGGTAAAGCCCGTACCGCCGGTGGTGATGACTACGTGAATTCCGGCATCAGCAATCCATCCCGACACAATGGCCCGCATCTGGTACACGTTGTCAGCACACAATTCGCGAGCAACCAGGTGATGCCCGGCCTGGGTGAGCAGTTCCACCAGGGCATCACCGGACGTGTCAGTTGCCAGGGTGCGGGTGTCAGAAAGTGTTAATACGGCGATGTTCAAGGGTTTGAAATCGGCAGTGCCAGGCATAACAGGTTCCCCCAAACTTTAAAAGTTGACCACGGTAAACATTTATATTACCGCAGTACAGACCCGGAATTGATGGCTGATTCAGCCTGGCGCAAGTCATCAGGTGTGTTGATATTGAAAAATGGCAGGTCAGAAAGCGTATGACCTGTGTTACCGGCATGCCAGGTAACGCTGGAAAACCGGACGCCATCAAGGTACTGCATGAAACCACCCATGCCCTGCTCGATTACAGCTTGCTGAATGGAAGGCAGCAGGCGCCGGTTCCACAGAGAGAAAGTGGGTTGCAAATGGCCGGCATCGTCGACCACGCCCAGCAAGGTGCCTTCATGAAGAACGGCGGAGTGCAAACGAGAACCGAGGTCTGGCGGCAGGAAAGGAGCATCACACGGTAGCAGCAGCAACCAGTCCTGCCCCTCGGGCAAGGCCTGCAGAGAGGCCATAAGACCCCCAAACGGCCCGTGACTGCCACTGCGCGGGTCCTCAACCTGGGCCAGGCCAAAGACCTCCAGCGCGGGGTTGAACTGTTCAACCGACAGATAAATCCGGCTTACCTGGGGCTGAAGACGGTCAATGACGTGCTGCAACAGGGGTCGGCCATTCAATTCCACCAGGCCCTTGAGCTTTCCACCCATGCGGCTGGAACGTCCGCCAACCAGGATAACGCCTGCCGGCTGCCCTTCAGCCACCCGCGCGATTCTTCATGTATGTATCTTATCCAGGCTCTGCAACACGGCTGCATCCAGATCCCTGGCTCCGCTACTGGCATGGTCTTTTAATTGCTGCCGCATGACCGGGGCCCAGAACCGGTTAATGTGCGTGGCGAGGCGCTCCGCACAGTCTTCGTGGTAGCTGAAATTCGCTGCGATCTGGTTAGCCATCTTGACCAGTTGATCTAACTCATTCATGGGCGTCCTTCCTTGGTTGCCTGCTGGCCAATTCGTCGGGATGGGCCGCCCGGATGGCTGCCGGGACGGGCCGCCGGGATAATCCGTTGGGCAAACGTGTAGATGTTGTGTCGTCCGGGGCGCGCGAAACCAACCAGGGTCACACCACACCGTTCAGCGAAGTCTATAGCCAGCGATGTAGGGGCTGACACGGCCATCAGCAATTCCATTCCCGCTGCGGCAGCCTTGAACACCATTTCGTAACTGGCCCGGCTGGACACCAACACAAAGCCACAGCGCGGATCGAAGTCCGAACTCACCAGCGCGCCAATCAGCTTGTCCAGAGCATTGTGGCGACCAACGTCTTCCCGCAAAGCAAGCACCGCCCCTTCAAGGCTGCACCAGGCTGCGCCGTGCGTGGCGCCAGTCACCGCCTGCAGTGGCTGGTGTGCCTGCATGGCAGACAAGGCATGCTGCAGCGCCTCATGGCTCACGCGAACGTTATCTTCTACCGGGGTTGGATAGCGCAACGCCTGCTCAATGCGCTCGGCCCCGCACAGTCCGCAACCGGTGCGACCGGTGAGGTTGCGGCGCTGGGTGGCAAGCCGGGCGTACCAGGGTTCCGCAATGGTCATCGCCACTTCGATGCCACCCTCCCGGGGCAGCACATGAATGGCGAGCAAATCACTCTTGCTGCCGATTATGCCTTCGGTCAGGCTGAATCCCAGGGCGAAATCCTCAAGATCAGCCGGTGTGGCCATCATGACCACGTGGGACAAGCGGTTATAGGTCAGCGCCACGGGAATTTCCTCAGCCACGGAATCGTCACCGCTGGCGTAGCTATCCCGCTGCCAGTTTCCTACCGCAACGACGCGCGAGGTATTCATGAAAGGGCTTGTGCCGGTGTCCTGTCCGTGGCTCAGGCCCAGTCTTTGGCTTGGGCCATTTCAAGCAAATCCTGCTGCTTCTCGGCGAATGCCTGATATTCGCGCTGCCAACTGGATTGTTCCGAAACACGTGATACCTGCACGGCCGTCACTTTGTATTCCGGGCAATTGGTGGCCCAATCGGAGTTGTCCGTGGTAATCACGTTGGCTCCACTGAAAGGGAAATGGAAGGTGGTGTAGACCACCCCGGGCTGCACCCGGTCTGTCAGCACCGCGCGCAAAACGGTGTCCCCGGCCCGGCTGCTGATGCCGCACCAATCCCCTTCGTTGATACCGCGTTCTTCGGCATCGAAGGGATGGATTTCCAGTACATCTTCGCTGTAGAACTCAGAATTGGCCGTGCGCCGGGTCTGTGCGCCCACGTTGTATTGCGACAGAATCCGCCCGGTCGTCAACAGCAGAGGGTACTTGCGCGTGGTACGTTCATCCGTCGGGACAAATCCGGTAATGGCAAAGTAGCCTTTACCGCGCACGAACTCGTCGATATGCATAGTTGGAGTGCCATGGGGGGCAGCGTCATTGCACGGCCACTGGATGCTGCCAAGGCTATCCAGTTTGGCATAACTGACGCCGGCAAAAGTCGGCGTCAGGCGCGCGATTTCGTCCATGATCTCGGACGGGTGGGCGTAGTTCATGGGATAGCCCAGCGCATTGCTCAGCATTTGCGTGACTTCCCAGTCCGCATACACAGCCAGGGGCTCTATGGCTTTGCGTACCGGTGAAATACGCCGTTCCGCATTGGTAAACGTGCCATCTTTTTCCAGGAAAGAGCAGCCCGGCAGGAATACATGGGCGAAGCGCGCGGTCTCATTGAGGAATATGTCCTGCACGATCAGGCATTCCAGCGAACGCAACGCGTGTTCGACATGCTGGGTGTTGGGATCCGACTGCGCCACGTCCTCGCCCTGGCAATACAAGCCCTTGAAGCGGCCACTGATGGATGCATCAAACATGTTGGGGATGCGCAATCCCGGCTCTGCCTGTAGCACGGTCTTCCATTCATTTTCAAACAAACTTCGCACCGCCGGATCAGATACGTGCCGGTAGCCGGGCAGTTCATGCGGGAATGAACCCATGTCGCAGGAGCCCTGCACATTGTTCTGCCCGCGCAATGGATTCACACCCACGCCTT
>SHZL01000148.1 GCA_009692275.1 Lysobacterales bacterium
GATGGCGGGCCGGTGGGCGTGGAGAGTATCGCGGCAGCTCTGTCCGAAGAACGCGGAACGGTTGAGGATGTATTGGAGCCTTATTTGATCCAGCAAGGCTACCTGGCGCGCACGGCACGTGGCCGGATCGCCACCTCCAAGGCGTATCGTCACTTTGGCCTGAAGGAACTTCCCGACCGTGCCGGCGGTCTGTTTGACACGGAAAGCTGACCCGGAAAACTGAATATGCAAACGGTCTGAACCCCGCGGAAGAATTGGGCATTACAGTTATGACCGAACAAAAAATGCAGCCCCATACCTGGCAGTTCAGGGTTTATTTCGAGGATACGGATGCAGGCGGCGTGGTGTACCACGCGCGCTATCTGAATTTTTTTGAACGGGCCCGTACCGAATTGCTGCGAGCCCATGGAATTCAGAGCGAAACCCTGCGCAAAGAACACAACCTGATCTGGGTTGTGCTGGACATTCATGTACAGTTCCGGCAGGCAGCAAGGCTGGACGATGAATTACTGGTCAGCGCCGAGCTGACCTGGAAAAA
This sequence comes from Lysobacterales bacterium, assembly GCA_009692275.1. Classification (GTDB taxonomy): domain Bacteria; phylum Pseudomonadota; class Gammaproteobacteria; order Xanthomonadales; family SZUA-36; genus SHZL01. The sequence goes on from SHZL01000148.1 coordinate 539, forward strand.
AGGAGTGCGCCAGGGCTTCCAGCAGCGCATGACCCGCAAGTCTGACGGGGTGCTGGTGGCCACGGCCGAATTGAGTGCAGTCCTGCTGCACGCGGATAGTCTGAAACCAGCGCGAATGCCAGCCTGGATGGAAACGGAGTTTACCCATGTCGACTGATTTACAACTTTGGCAACTGGTCCTCGAAGCAAGTTTGATGGTGAAGGCGGTGATGGCGATCTTGCTGGCGTCGTCGATCGCTTCCTGGATGATCATATTCAACAAGCGCCAGGTGCTCTCCAGGGCGGAAAAAGCCGCAAATGTTTTTGAAGAGCGGTTTTGGTCAGGCACTGACCTCACCCACCTGCATAGCGGGATCGCGTCCGGCCACCGGCTAACCAGCGGCATGGAGCGCATTTTTGATGCCGGCTTTGCCGAGTTCACCCGCATGCGGCAACAAGGCCGGATGAGTCCGTCTGCCATGGTGGAAGGTTGCCAGAGGGCCATGCGCATTGCACTCACTCGGGAAACAGAGGAACTGGAAAACCACCTGAATTTCCTTGCTACCGTTGGTTCCACCAGCCCCTATGTTGGTTTGTTCGGCACCGTGTGGGGCATCATGACTTCATTTCACCAACTGGCCAACGTGAACCAGGCCACCATCGCCATGGTTGCGCCGGGTATTTCCGAAGCATTGATTGCCACCGCGATGGGTTTATTTGCCGCCATTCCTGCCGTAATTGCGTACAACCGGTATTCCAACCAGGTAGAACGGTTGGAGGTGCGTTACGACAACTTCAAGGAAGAGTTTTCCAGCATTCTGCAACGCCAGGCCCACGCTCTGAGCCAGGAGTAATCGCGCATGGAAAGGTCGAAAAGACGCCGCCCGATGGCGGAAATCAACGTCGTTCCCTATATCGATGTGATGCTGGTGCTGCTGGTCATTTTTATGATCACGGCGCCCTTGTTGAACCTTGGTGTCGAGGTCGAGTTACCCAAGGCGGATGCCGAGCCGCTGGACACGGAGCAGAATAATGAGCCGCTGGTGCTGACGGTAATGCAAAACGGCGATCTGTACCTCAATGCCGGTGGCGATCTGGATGGTACGACCAGCGGCATCATCGACCCTGAATCACTGGTCTCCACCGTATCTGCCATCGTCAAGCGCAATCCCGAAATACAGGTGCTGGTGGGTGGTGACGAGCGGGTAGGTTATGGCGCGGTGTACAACGCCATGGTCTTGTTGCAAAAAGCGGGCGTGCAGAAGGTCGGCCTGATGAGCGACCCCCTGGATGTCGAAACTGGGGCGGAGCCTGGCTCCGGCGGTTGAATGAATGCACGCGCAGAACATGCGCCCATGCTGCGTGCATTTGCCTGGGCGATTGCAGTTCACCTCCTGGTCGTGCTCCTGATGATCCTTGGGACTTTAAACTGGAAGCCCTTTCGTCAGCCGCAAGCAACGGGTATGACCATCGAGGCTGTGATGGTGGATACCAGCGACATTCGCGAACGTCGCGAACAGGCGCAGAAGGCGGCCGACGCCGCCCAGCAAAAGAAGCAGGCGCAGGAGCGGCGTAAGCAGGAGCTGGAGGAACAGAAGCAGCGCGAGAAGGAAGTCGAAGAACAGAAAAAAATTGAGGAGAAACAGCAAAGGGAACTCGACATCCAGCGTGAAAAAGTCCAGCAGGAACAAAAACGCATAGAGGCGGAAGCAGAGGCCAAGCGCAAGAAGGAAGCACAGGACAGGTTAAAGGCCTTGCGCGTGAAGCGCGAACAGGAACTGCAGGAACAAAAAGAAGCACAGCAACGCGAGCTGGAAAAAGCGAAGGAAAAGACGGCTGAAGCTGAGAAGCAAAGAAAGATTGAAGCAGAAAAGATGAAGCAGCTCGAGGCACGCAAGCAGGCGGAAGCTGCGGAACAAAAAGCCAAGGCGGAAGATTTAGCCAAGCAGAAGGAAAAGGAAGCGGCGGCGAAGGCCTTCAAGGCAGGGGAGGCAGCAACCCAAGAGACTGACTATATTGCGGCCATCCAGAACGTTGTGACGGAAAACTGGCTACGCCCGCCGACCGCACAGGCCGGCCTGCGTTGTACCCTGAAAATCGTGCAGATTCCCGGCGGCGAAGTCATTTCGGCGGCTATCGCCGGAACCTGCAATGCGGACGAGGCGACACGCCGTTCCGTTGTGGCCGCGGTTGAACGCATCGACGCACTGCCTTATCGTGGCTTCGAGAAAGTGTTCAAACGTGAAATTGACTTTATCTTTATCTATGACGGTGACTGAAAACATGAAAAAAATCATTTTCCTGCTGCTGGCACTGTTGGTGCACCCCCTGGCCCAGGGGCAACTGCAGATTGAAATCATTAGCGGAAACGCCAGCGCATTGCCGATTGCCATCGTACCTTTCAGCTGGGAAGAGCCTGATCCGGCTCCGCTTACCGGCGTTGCCGAGATTGTTTCCAATGATCTGTACCGCTCCGGGCTGTTTGATCCGATGGAAAGTAAGGACATGCCGGATCGCCCTTCGGACGAAGAATCCATCCGCTTCGGCACCTGGCGTCTGTTGAAAGTGGACTATATGGTGATCGGCAAGGTCCGTACAGCGCCGGATGGCCAGGGACACGAGCTGATATACCAGCTGTTTGATGTGCACACCCAGGAAAAACTGCTATCCCAGATCACCACCGTGGGACAGGGCGATTTGCGTTTCGGCGCCCATCGGGTGGCGGATGCCATTTACAAGGCCTTAACCGGAGTGCCAGGTGCTTTTTCGACCCGTATTGCTTATGTCACCGCCATTGGAACCGGCAAAGCCACGAAGTTTGAATTGGTGGTGGCCGACGCTGACGGGTTTAGCCCCCAGTCCGTGGTGGGTTCACCCGAGCCACTGCTGTCCCCGGCCTGGTCGCCGGACGGGAAAAAACTGGCTTATGTTTCATTTGAAAAGGGCAATTCGGCTATCTACATGCAGGATGTTTCAACCGGGGCGAGGGAACTGGTTTCCAGTGGGCGCGGGATCAACGGTGCGCCTGCATTCTCCCCGGATGGCAAAAGCATGGCATTAACGCTGTCCAGGTCCGGCAATCCTGAAATCTACATCAAGAACCTGGCCACCGGCGCTGAAACCCAATTGACCAATCACTGGGCCATCGACACGGAAGCGGTGTGGGCGCCGGATGGAAAGCACATCTATTTCACCTCGGACCGGGGGGGCAAACCACAGATCTACCGGGTTCCCGTAACGGGTGGAAACCCCGAGCGGGTGACGCTTAGCGGTGACAGCAACGCACGCGCCAGTATTGCACCCGACGGGAAGCGAATAGCGGTGGCACAAGGACGCGGAAACGAGTATCGTATCGCCGTGTGGGATACTGAGTCCCAGCGGTTCACCATCCTGACGCCCGGCACACTGGACGAATCCCCCAGTTTCGCTCCGAATGGCAGCATGGTGCTTTATGCTACGCGAGAAGGTATGCGTGGCGTTCTGTCCGCTGTCTCAGCAGATGGGAACGTCAGGCAACGCTTGATTCTGAGCGACGGCGATGTACGAGAACCCGCATGGTCACCTGTGATCAGGTAAACTACTGATCGCAGTAACTATTAACAGTGCCGCAAAGCACGGCACAAGCAACAACAATCAGGAGAACAAGATGAACACCGCACTGCGATTGGTAATGGCAGCCTTGATAACGATGGCGATTGTGGCATGTCAGCCCAAGCCAAAGCCGACAGAAGAAGTGCCACCAGGGAGTGAGACCACCACCGAGGGCGCGGCAGTTGAAGGTGCGCCGGATCCGCGTGACTATACTGACGCACGGAACTTTGATAACCCGGAAAGCCTGCTGTCCAAGCGCGTCGTCTATTTTGACTTTGACAAATCCACGGTCAGGGCGGAATACCGCGGCATCGTTGCAGCGCACGCCGCCTACCTCGCCGCTCACGCCGCTGGACGCGTGACCCTTGAAGGTCACACCGACGAACGCGGCACCCGTGAGTACAACCTGGGTCTGGGTGAACGTCGTGGTAATGCCGTGATGGGCTTGATGTCTGCCCAGGGCGCGCGCGGTGACCAGCTGGTAGTGGTCAGCTATGGTGAAGAGCGCCCCGTTTGCCGCGTCAGCGATGAATCCTGCTGGGCAGAAAATCGCCGCGTGGAGATCGTGTACACCGCACGCTAAGCATGATTCAGCAAGAAAAAATCGTGATGGCCAGTCTTGTGCTGGCCATCATTTTTTTTGCCGCGTCTCCTGCCGCCGGAATGGCCCAGGAGGCTGAGCAAAGCGCTGCGGCCAACCTGGTCATCCAGGTACAGGAACTGCAGGATGAACTGCGGGAATTGCGCGGGCGGATGGAAGAGCAGGAACGCGAGCTGGACAATCTCAAGAAGCGCCAGCGCGACCAGTACCTCGACCTTGACCAGCGTATTTCCGACGTGAGCGGTGTTGCGCTTGGCGGTCAAGCCCCGCCAGCAGGTGATGATTCCACCGGCGCGGCGCCCGTTCCGGAACAGGCCAAAGCGCACAGCGGAGAACGGCCCGAAGAACAATCAGAAGAGCGGCCCGAAGCCCAGTCCGCAACCCGGCCCGAGACCCAATTTGAAGATGTACCCGAAGTGCGTGCGCCCATGGAACAGGCTTCGGATACCGCCCCCCTCGACCAGCCGGGCGCGGACAGCGCGGTAGTGGCAGCACCTTCTGAAGCGGAAAAAGAGGCCTACGACAAGGCCTTCCAGGCTATGAAGGAATTACGCTACGCCGATGCGGCAGAAGATTTCCAGTCATTCCTCGATCAATACCCCAACAGCGAGTATGCGGACAACGCAGTGCACTGGCTGGGCGAGTCCTACTACGTGACGCGCAATTACGACATCGCGCTGAGCTCGTTTCAGCGCCTGATGGACGATTACCCGGACAGCCCCAAAGTCCCCGATGCCCTGCTCAAGATCGGCTACACCCACTACGAACTCAAACAATGGGACAAGGCCCGTGCAGCCCTGCTGCAGGTGCAACAGGATTACCCGGATACCACACTGGCGCGGCTGGCTGAAAGCCGCTTGCGCAGCATGAAGATGGAAGGGCATTACTGACACCGCAGGTGTTTCACATGCAGCAAAAATTACTCCTGACCCTGTGCTGCCTGACGCTGACTGTTGCGTGTTCCACCACCAGAGGTAAGTCTGGCGCTGCAAGCCACCATCAAGGGAACGAAGTTCTGGCGTGACGATGCGCTGAGCTGATCGCCGCACCAGTATACGCGCATGAGCGAAACAGCCACACGCTATGTCCCTGAATCCCGCGCGGGCATGCTGAAAATCACCGAGATTTTTCATTCCTTGCAGGGTGAGGCGCGCCAGGCGGGCCTGCCTACCGCGTTCATCCGTCTTACCGGCTGCCCCTTGCGCTGCACGTATTGTGACAGCGAATACGCTTTTTATGGGGGTGAGTGGATGCATTTCGACGCCATCATGGAAACGGTCGGCAGCTTCAACACGCCGTATGTGTGCGTCACCGGCGGTGAGCCCCTGGCGCAGAAGCGCTGCTCCGAACTGTTGGTGCGCCTGTGTGACGCGGGTTATTCCGTTTCCCTGGAAACCAGCGGGGCGGTCGACATTGGCCTTGCGGATGTTCGGGTCAGCCGGGTGATGGATCTCAAGACGCCCGGCTCAGGTGAGGCGCATCGCAACCTCTGGGCCAACCTGGACCAATTGACTCCTCACGACCAGATAAAATTTGTCATCTGCTCGCGCGAAGATTATGACTGGGCGAAACAGCACGTGCAGGAAGGCAAACTTGCCGAGCGGTGCGAGGTGCTGTTTTCCCCCAGTTGGGGCAAGGTGGATGCCACGGCGCTTGCCGAATGGATATTGGCCGACCAGTTGCCTGTGCGCTACCAGTTGCAATTGCACAAACTGCTGTGGGGCGATGTTGCCGGGAAATGAACGCGCCTGCAGACACGAGCACCAAAACGGTTGCCAGCGGGGATGCAGTTGTCCTGTTGTCAGGCGGGCTCGACTCCGCCACCGCGCTGGCCATGGCGCAGCACGAGGGCTATCGCTGTTTTGCCCTTGCCGTTGATTACGGCCAGCGACATCGTGCGGAACTGAAAGCGGCACTGGCAGTAAGTGCGGCGGCTGGCGTGGCTTTGAAAGTCGTGCAGGTCGATTTGCGCGCCATCGGTGGTTCAGCGCTCACTGCCGATATCGACGTTCCCACCGGTGGCAGTGAGGGCATCCCCCTGACCTATGTTCCGGCGCGCAATACCACCATGCTGTCCCTGGCGCTGGGCTATGCCGAAGTACTCAATGCCAGTGACATCTTCATCGGGGTCAATGCCGTGGACTATTCCGGCTACCCGGATTGCCGCCCGGAATTTATTGCGGCCTACCAGGCCATGGCAAGACTGGCCACCAAGGCTGGCGTGGAAGGCGCAAAGGTCGTCATCCACACGCCCCTGATTCAGCTCAGCAAGGCAGAGATCATTTCCCAGGGCAGCGCACTGGGCGTGGA